>NZ_JAMXSI010000015.1:0-78728 GCF_024124705.1 Halomonas sp. Mc5H-6 | reverse complement strand
ATGGCCTGCATGGCGGAATCGCTAGGCACCTCGTTGCCGCACAATGCGGCGATTCCCGCGGTGGACTCCCGCCGCTACGTGCTGGCCCACCTTTCGGGTAACCGGATTGTCGAGATGGTCAATGAAGGCCTCAAGCTCTCCAAAATCCTCACCAAGGAAGCCTTCGATAACGCCATCCGTACCAACGCGGCTATCGGCGGCTCCACCAACGCGGTGATTCACCTCAAGGCGATAGCCGGGCGCATCGGCGTGGATCTCACCCTGGACGATTGGAGCCGGGTCGGGCGCGGCACGCCCACGGTGGTGGATCTGCAGCCCTCGGGGCGTTTTCTGATGGAGGAGTTCTACTACGCCGGTGGCCTGCCCGCGGTGCTCAGGCGCCTCGGCGAGGCCGACCGATTGCCGTTCAAGGACGCGCTCACCGTTAACGGCAAGACCCTGTGGGAGAACGTCAAAGACGCGCCGCACTACAACGATGAGGTGATCCGCCCGCTGGACAACCCCCTTACCGCCGACGGCGGCATCTGCGTGGTGCGCGGCAATCTCGCCCCCAACGGCGCGGTGCTCAAGCCCTCGGCGGCGAAAGCAGAACTCATGCAGCACCGCGGCCGGGCGGTGGTATTCGAAGACTTCGACGACTACAAGGCGCGCATCAACGACCCGGACCTGGATGTGGAAGCCAACGACATTCTGGTCATGAAGCACTGCGGCCCCCGGGGCTACCACGGCATGGCCGAGGTGGGCAATATGGGCCTACCGCCCAAGATCCTCGCCCAGGGGATTACCGATATGGTGCGAATCTCTGACGCCCGCATGAGCGGCACCGCCTACGGCACCGTGGTCCTGCACGTCGCCCCGGAAGCCGCGGCGGGTGGCCCGCTGGCCGCGGTACGCAACGGCGACTGGATCGAACTCGACTGCGCAAGCGGGCGACTGCACCTGGATATCAGCGACGAAGAGCTGGCCTCCCGCCTGGCCGAAAGCGACCCCACCGCCGCCTCGACACTGATCGGCAGCCAGGGTGGCTACCGGCAGCTGTATATCGAGCGCGTGCTGCAAGCGGACGAAGGCTGTGACTTCGACTTCCTGGTCGGCTGCCGGGGGGCGGAGGTGCCGCGTCACTCGCACTGATTGGTTACCCGGTGCTAATGATCACGCCTCGCCCCAGGCTCGTTAAGCTTCTCTGGCGGTTTGGCTTTCTAACAGCGTCTCGCTGTCGGTAGCGTTCAGCGCTATGGCGATGCCGCCCATGCAGGTCATGTCGCGATCCCAGGCGCAACTTTCGATGCGTGTGGTGCCCCTTAGTTCGGCCACCAGGGCGTCATCAATGGCGCCATGCATGGCGGTTTGCATGGCGTCAAAGCCGCGCACGCCGGAACCGGTAATCAGTACCAGGTCGGGGTTGAACAGCGCCAGTACATTGGCGATACCGACCCCCAGCGCACGGCCTGCTTCTGCATAGATGCGCTTGGCGACCGGGTTACCTTTTAAGGCCAGTTGGGTTAGCGCCTGCATCTGCTGTTCGGAGGGGTGTGCGCTGTCGCCGGAGGGGAGTTCTAGATGCTCGGTGGCGGCGCGATAGAGCGCGTAGTCACTGGTGTAAGCTTCAATGCACCCGCGTCGCCCGCAGGCGCAAAGGGCGCCGTCCGGCTGATATTTGCTATGTCCAAACTCGGCCGCCGAGCCATTGGCACCCAGAAAGGGCACGCCGTTAATCAACACCGACATACCGATACCGTAGCCCAGCATAATCACCACCAGGTTGGGACAGTCGGCATAAGCGGGCTGAGCCGCCAACACGCTGGCGATACAGTTGGCATCATTCTCGAGCAGCACGCTGCAGTGAAAACGCTCCGCCAATCGCGCCGATATCGGGGCGTTGCGAAAGCTTAAAGCGGGTGACCAGATGATCGTACCGTTTTGCGACGACACCACCCCCTGCACTGCCAAACAGATCCCCGCCAGGCGTTGAAACCCCTTCAGCTGTTGATGGCAAACAGCGCTGATCGTGTCTTCCAGCAGTGTTTCCAGGTCGTCGGCGCTCAGCGTCAAGGTGGGCACCGTGTGGTGTTCACTGTGGCGTACCTGGCCCGAAAAATCACCCACCACCAATTGGATCTCATTGATCGACAGCTTGATACATACGACGCAGGCGGCATTGGGGGCGAGTTCTATCAGGGTCTTTGGCCGTCCACGGCCGTTGGGGCGGGGGGCTTCGGGCGGTCTTTCCGTAATCAAGCCTTGTTGGAGCAGCTCGGCACTGATCGAGGTCACGGTGGCGGAGCTAATCCCGTTCAGTGTGCCCAGGTCGACACGCGCGGCTGGCCCTCGGTCGCGCAAGGTTCGAATCACCGCCAGGGTATTATCGTGGCGGCTTGTATCAGTGGACGGTAGGGCCATAAATATCGCCATTGTTAAGCAGGACGGGAAGGTCGGTTCACGTTCTCATCCTGGCGTGTTCGCCTGATTGCCAAAATGCGACCTAAGTTGCATATGCAGTTATTTATTTTAGTACCTAAAGTAAATAGGGCAGCACGCTATAAAAATCAATATTGGCAAGACCTGCACGCATAACAACAACAGCAATAAACAGGTGGCTCATGCTCTTATCGGCGCGGCAAATCTGTCGCTCTTTCGGCGAAAATCAGGTGTTATTCGACGTTGACCTCGACCTGCAGGCGGGGGAAGTGCACGCCCTGCTGGGCGAGAACGGCGCCGGTAAGTCGACGCTGGTCAAAATCCTGGCCGGTTATCTTCGTCCTACCTCGGGCGAGGCGCTTCTCGACGGCGAACAACGATACTACCGCTCTAGCGGCGAGGCGGAAGCCGACGGGGTGGTCATGATCCACCAGGAGTTGGCGCTGGCAGAACAGCTTAGCGTGGAGGAGAACATCTTCCTGGGCCGCGAGCTGCGCCGCGGCATGTTTCTTGACCGGCGAGCCATGCGGGAACAGAGCCGGGAGGCGCTGGCGGAACTTGAAACCGACGTTGATCCAAACGCCCGCGTGAAAGACCTGAGTACCTCCGATCAACAGATGGTGGAAATCGCCAAGGCCATCACCCGCGATGTGCGCGTGCTGATCATGGATGAGCCCACCGCCACCCTGACCGAAAACGAAGTGTCGGTGCTATTCGCCCTCATCGGCCGTTTGCGCCAGCGGGGCGTGGCGGTTCTGTATATATCCCACAAGCTGCGTGAAATCGAACAGATTGCCGACCGTGTGACGGTACTGCGCGACGGTCATCTGGTGGATAGCGGCCCCATGGCCGGGCGCAGCAAAGAGGAGCTTGCTCGCTTGATGGTGGGGCGCGAGATCACCGAGATGTACCCCCCACGCACGCACCTCCCGCCTGATGCGCCGGTGGTGCTGGAAGCGCGAGACGTCGTGGTGCCCGGTGCCGTGAAACAGGCCAGCTTTACCCTACGCCGGGGTGAGGTATTAGGGTTTGGCGGCATCGTGGGCGCTGGCCGCACCGCGCTGATTGAAGCCGTGCTGGGTCTGCGCGGTAAAAGCGCCGGGCAGGTACTGCGCAACGGCCAACCCGTCGTGTTGAAAAATCTGCGTGATGCAGTGCATCAGCGGATTGCTTATCTCACCGAGGACCGCAAAGGCAAAGGCCTGGTGCTCAATATGGATCTGCGCTCCAACGTTACGCTGCTCAATCTACGTGCTCACTGCCACCCGTTGATTGACCGCCGCCGTGAAGAGCAAGCCTTCCAGCAAGCCATCCAGCGTTTCGATATTCGCCTGCGCACGGCGACGCGCACCGCCGCCGAGCTTTCTGGTGGCAATCAGCAGAAGCTGCTGCTCGCCAAGGTGATGTCCATCGACCCTGAAATCGTGATTATCAACGAACCGACCCGGGGCATCGATGTGGGCACCAAGCACCAGATCTATCACTTCATTCGCGAGCTCACCGAAGCGGGCTGCTCGGTCATCCTGATCTCCTCAGAGATGGGCGAGTTGATCGGGCTTTCCCACCGAGTGGCGGTGATGTGCGCGGGCGTGCTCACCGGGGTGCTTGAAGGTGAACAGATTAACGAACAAGAAATCATGCAGTACGCATCCGGCATCAAGGGGGTAGGGGGAGATGAGCAGCGTCATGCCTAATAAAACGACAGCATCGAAGGGGGTCTCTGTGGACCTGAAAACCTGGGGACCCTTTGTAGCGCTGGTGGCTTTGGCGCTGCTCGGCGTGCTGATCAACCCGGCGTTTCTGGGGCTGGATAACCTCTCGAACATGCTCACCCGCAGCGCCTTTATCGGCATTATCGCCATCGGCGCCACCTTCGTGATTACCGCGGGTGGGCTGGATCTTTCGGTCGGGTCGATGGCGGCCTTTATCGCCGGGGTAATGATCATTCTGATGAACAGCCTGGTCGAGCAGTTTGGCGCGGGGCTCACCACCGTGCTGTTCGGCGTGGGGGCTTCGCTGCTGCTGGGGCTGTGCGCTGGCTTCATCAACGGCATGGTGACCACCAAAGGCAAGATCGAGGCGTTCATTGTCACCCTCGGCACCATGGGGATTTACCGCTCACTGGTCACTTACCTCGCCGATGGCGGCACCCTGACCCTGGACTGGGCAGTGCGCGATATCTACCGCCCGGTGTATTACGGCAGCTTTCTGGGCATCACCATTCCGGTGTGGGTGTTTCTGGCGGTCGCGATTATTGGCTACATCCTGCTCAACTACACGCGCTTCGGGCGCTACTGCTTTGCCATCGGCTCCAACGAAAAAGTCGCCGAGTACAGTGCCATTCACGTCGACCGCATCAAGACCATGACCTACATGCTGCAGGGCGTGTGCGTGGCCCTGGCGACGATTATCTACGTGCCCCGGCTGGGGTCTGCCTCAGGGGCTACCGGGGTGCTCTGGGAACTGGAGGCGATTGCCGCGGTAATCATCGGCGGCACCATGCTCAAGGGTGGTCATGGACGTATCTGGGGCACGGTGGTGGGCGCCATCATGCTCACCATGATCGGCAATATTCTCAATCTGACCGACGCCATTTCCAACTATCTCAACGGTACGGTGCAAGGGATCATCATCATTGTGGCGGTCTATCTGCAGCGTGCGTCGTGGAGGAAAACAGGGGCCTAAGGTCCCTTAACTAATCAGCCGCCGTCAGTAGCAACTCACAACCACACAAGTACAAGCAGCAAAACAATTACAAACACGAAAGGAGTATCACCATGCCAATGATCAAGACAGCAGTGGCAACCGTTGTCACCGCAGCCGCACTGGGCCTTTCCGGCGCTGCCATGGCCCAGGAACATACCATTGGGGTCTCGATTCCGGCCGCTACCCATGGCTGGACGGGCGGGGTCAACTACCACGCCGAGGAGGCGAAGAATCGCCTTGAGGCGCTCTACCCGGATATAGAAATCACCATCTCCACGGCAAGCACACCCGGCGAGCAAGCCAATGATCTGGAGGACCTGGTATCGCTGCGCAATATCGATGCCTTGGTGGTGTTGCCGTTTGAATCCGGCCCGCTGACCGACCCGGTGCGCCGCGTCAAAGAGTCCGGCGTGTTCGTTACCGTGGTGGACCGGGGGCTTAACCAAGAAGGCATCGAGGATCTCTACGTAGCAGGCAATAACCACGAGTTAGGCCGCGTGTCAGGCGAGTACATCCGTGAACGCCTGGATGGTGAAGGCGATATTGTGGTGCTGCGCGGCATCCCGACCGTGATCGACGACGAGCGTGTGGAAGGCTTCCAGGAGGCCATCGAAGGTTCCGACGTCAACATTCTCGATATGCAGCACGCTAACTGGAATCGTGACGATGGTTTTGAGGTCATGCAGGACTACCTGTCGCGCTTCGAAAACATCGACGCCGTCTGGGCCCAGGATGACGATATCGCCCTCGGCGTCATCGAGGCGGTGCGTCAGGCGGATCGTGAGGACGAGCTGTTTATCGTCGGCGGCGCGGGCATGAAGGACATCATCAAACGGGTAATGGAAGGCGATGAGCTGGTGCCGGTAGACGTACTCTACCCACCCGCCATGATCGCCACGGCGATGGACCTCACCGTGCAGCACTTTGTCTCCAACGGCCCGGTGGTGGGCGAGTACATCCTTGGCTCCCCGTTGATCACTGAAGAAAACGCCGAGCAGTACTACTTTCCTGACTCGCCGTTCTGATCACGCTTATGCGCAAAGGCGCGGGTAATGAAGCAGCTCACCCGCGCTCATGTTCACCTCGTTGATACGTTATTGAGAGAGTCCTATGAAAACCATACAAGGACCGGCGCTCTTTCTCGCCCAATTCGCCGGTGACGACGCCCCGTTTAACAGCCTCGACAGCATTGCCGCCTGGGCGGCGGGATTAGGCTATAAGGGCGTGCAGATTCCCAGTTGGGATGCACGCATGATCGATTTGAAACGCGCCGCCGAGAGCCGCACCTATTGCGACGAGATCAAGGGCACCCTGGCTGAACACGGCCTGGTGCTGACCGAGCTCTCTACCCACTTGCAGGGCCAACTGGTGGCCGTGCACCCGGTTTACGATGAGATGTTCGATGGCTTTGCGGTGCCCGAGGTACGCGGTAACCCCAAGGCACGGCAGGAATGGGCGGTGGATCAGCTCAAGCTGGCTGCCAAGGCCTCGCAAAACCTGGGACTTACCGACCACGGCACCTTCTCTGGATCCCTGGCATGGCCGTTTATATACCCCTGGCCTCAGCGACCGGCGGGGCTCGTCGAAACCGCGTTTGACGAATTGGCCACACGCTGGCGTCCCATTCTGGACGCCTTTGACGAAGCCGGGGTCAATCTCTGCTACGAAGTTCACCCTGGCGAGGATCTCCACGACGGTATCACCTTCGAGATGTTTCTTGAGCGGGTCGGCCACCACCCCCGCTGCCATATCCTCTACGACCCCAGCCACCTGATTCTGCAGCAGCTCGACTACCGCGGCTTTCTGGATGTGTATCGCGATCATATTCAGATGTTTCACGTTAAGGACGCCGAGTTTAACCCCAGCCCCAAGCAGGGCGTTTATTCGGGCTATCAGTCGTGGACCGAACGCGCGGGTCGCTTCCGCTCCCTGGGTGACGGCCAAATCGACTTCAAGTCGATCTTCTCGTGGATGGCGGCCAACGACTACCACGGCTGGGCGGTGCTGGAGTGGGAGTGCTGCCTGAAGCACCCGGAAGTCGGCGCCCGTGAAGGCGCGACCTTTATCCGCGACCACATCATCGAGGTCACCGAGCGGGCGTTTGATGACTTCGCCGACGGTGGCTCCGACGAGGCCGCCAATCGCCGCATTTTGGGTCTCAATTAACTAAAGGGGAGGCAATACGACATGAGTGATCAACACGACACGCCACGTCGGCTGCGCCTGGGCATGGTCGGCGGTGGCCAGGGGGCCTTTATCGGCGGGGTGCACCGCATTGCCGCAAGGCTGGATGACCATTACGAGCTGGTGGCCGGGGCCTTTGCTTCTGACCCCGAGCGCAGTCGGGCCGCCGCGGCGGAATTACACGTCGCCGAAGATCGCGCCTACCCCGACTACCAAACCATGGCTGAGGCGGAGCGTAAGCGGTCGGATGCCATCGACGTGGTCGCCATCGTGACCCCCAATCACATGCACTTCGACGTGGCGCGCACCTTTCTTGAAGCGGGCTTTCACGTGATCTGCGATAAGCCGATGACGATCACTCTTGAGGAGGCGCAAACCCTTGCCGAGCTGGTGGAACGCTCCGGGCTGTTTTTCGGCTTGACCCACAACTACTCCGGCTATTCGTTGGTTCGTCAGGCGCGAGAAATGGTGGCTAACGGCGAGCTGGGTGATCTTCGCGTCGTCCAGGTGGAGTACCCGCAGGACTGGCTCTCCACCCGACTGGAAGAGAGTGGTGTGAAGCAGGCCGAGTGGCGCACCGACCCCAAGCGCAGCGGCCCGGCGGGCTGCTTGGGCGATATCGGCACCCACGCCTACCACCTGGCGCGCTATGTGACCGGGCTGGAGCTCCAGTCACTCGCCGCCGATATGCACACCTTTGTGGATGGCCGCGCGCTGGATGACAACGTGCATATGCTGCTGCGTTTCAAGGGCGGTGCCCGGGGCATGCTGTGGTCGAGCCAGGTCGCGGCGGGCAATGAAAATGGCCTGCAGCTGCGCGTTTACGGCAGCCAGGGCGGCCTTGAGTGGCGTCAGGAAAATCCCAATCAGCTCGTGCATTCGCCGTTGGGCGAGCCTCCGCGGATATTGACCCGCAACGGCCCAGGCTTGTGTGAAGCTGCCCAGGCGGCGGCACGCATCCCACCGGGGCATCCGGAAGGCTATCTCGAAGCCTTTGCCCAGCTCTATCGCGATTTCGCCGTGCAAATTCGTGCCCACCAGAAGGGTGGAAACGCCAATGCGCTGGCCGCGCCCACGCCGGGGGTGGCCGACGGCGTTGACGGCCTGAGGTTTATCACCCGCGCGCTGGCCTCGTCCGCTGCTGGCGGACAGTGGGTGGATGTTTAGTCGAGGCAGATGGGGTTCTTGAATAACAATAAAGCGGCGTAGGAATCGATATGAACCAACAATCAGCGCGTTACGCGAGCTTGGAACAGCGGGTGGTATTAATTACCGGGGGCGGCAGCGGCATCGGGGCTTCACTGACTCGCGCGTTTCATTATCAGGGCGCGCGGGTGGTGTTTGTCGATATCAGTGACACCCCCAGCGAGGCGCTGGTTAATGAACTCCGCGCTGAGACTGGCGCCGCGCCGCACTACCACCACTGCGACATCCGCGATGTGGCAAGCCTCAAGCAGGTGATTAACGAGATCGGCCAAAACGTCGGACCGATCCATACTCTTGTGAACAATGCCGCCAACGACGATCGCCATTCCTGGCGGGAAGTCGATGTTGCCTACTGGGACGAGCGTATGTCGCTCAACTTGCGGCCGATGTTTTTTGCCGCCCAGGCGGCTGCGGAGCAGATGATGCAAATCGGTGGCGGCTCGATCATTAACTTCGGCTCGGTCAGCGTTCAGATGGCGCTGGGCGGTCTGCCTCTTTACGTTACTGCAAAAGCAGCGATTCATGGCTTGACACGCAGTCTGGCTCGGGACCTGGGGGAGTACAATATCCGCGTCAACACGCTGGTGCCTGGCGCGGTCATGACCGAACGGCAGCTCGAGAAATGGATTGGCCCCGATGACGAAGCCGCCATTCAAGCTCGCCAGTGCCTCAAGCTGCGACTTGAACCCCAGCATATAGCGCCCACCGCACTTTTTTTAGCCAGTACCGAAAGCCAGGCTATCACTGGTCAGGAGTTGTCGGTGGATGCCGGTTGGGCTTAGGTAAGTAGGCAGTATAGGTAATACAGAGCCTCTCGGGCGCATGTGCCGCAGTTAAACAGCCATCAAGCGGTTGCAGACGTAAAATAAACCGCCATTGGCATGATGTTATATCTTATAAAATATTGACCTTAAATAATATTTTCGTTTTTAAATAATGCTGGCATGTTGGCTGCAAATATTCAGGTAAGAACGGACGGGCAGGAAGGCCTGACGTTCTTAACAGAAAATGAAGCCAAACAGGAGGCAGTATCATGATGAAAACGGAATCTCTCAAGAAGCTAGGCATCCTCGGTGTATCTTTCGGTCTGATGGCCAGCCCGCTAGCCTTTGCTGACATGTATGAAGAAGACGAGCAAGACCCTGCACCGCAAGAAGAAACGAGGCAGGATGAAGGTCAAGGCTCAATGAATTCCTTCGATTCCGAAGAGGAAGGTCAAGGCACCACCACCTATGAGGAAGAGGAAGAAGAGCAGGAAGATTGGGAAACGACGGAAGAGGAGGACGCTGGTTCCGATTCTGAAGATGATTCCGACTGGTAATTCCTTTATGCCAGTTGCTTAACGCCTCAAATTCAATGCTGAGTTTCAAGTGCCCCGCCTCTGGTGGGGCATTTCGCGTGTGCGATGAGTCATCGCGTCGGGCACGCTGCATCCGAGAGCGTTGAACCTGCAAGCAAGCACTGGGTTCATAATCGCCCCCAAATGCGGTATTAACTTATTGACTGAACAGGATCAGCACAGGAAATAAGGACATGCCGATGGCGATTGCCTGGAACGAAACGCCCTATCTGCCCAAAGCGGAAGGCCGCATTGAGGCGATTGATTTAGCCCGCGGTATCGCGATCGGGTTGATGATTGTCAGCCATTCCGTCAGCGGGTTGGTAGGCATTCGCAACGTGCCCGACTGGGGCATGGTGCCGATTCACTTCCTTACCAAGTTTTCCTCATCGCTGTTCATCCTGGTGTTTGGCGTTGCCCTGGCCGTGGCGTTTCTCTCCCATGTTAATCGGGAAGACTGGCCCAAACGCCGCCTGAAACTCTGGCTGCGTGCGGTGGAGGTCTGGTTCTGGTACAAGGCGCTGTTGATCATTGAAATGCTGCCGTTCAACACGCCGAGCGAGATCGTCGATGCGTTGCTCTACGGTCGCTTTGGTATCTGGGTGGAAATTCTCGGCTTCTATGCCATCGCCCTGCTTTGGGTGCCGTTGATCCTGCCGCTGTGGGCGCGTGCACCGCTGTGGGGTCGGCAGGCTGTCATCGCGCTGCTCGCCGCCCTGGCCGCCTGGCTGCAAGGGGTTTCATTCGGTGGCAATGACATCCTCAAGGCACTGCTGGTGGACCATGAAGACCATTACGCCTGGGGCCAGCTCAGCCGCGCGCCGCTGATTCTACTAGGGCTGCTATTGGGCGAAGCGCTGCTGCGCTGTTCGGGCGATCCATTGATGAAACGTCGCCTCACGCTCGCCTTGCTGGGTATGGGCGCGGTCATGATCGCCGGATTTTATGGCCTGGCGCTGGCTGGTGGTGACGTTTACGCTGCCATGTTGGCGGTCGCCAATAACGAGGGTAAGCATCCCCCTGGCTTGGCCTTTATGCTGTTTAGCCTGGGCGGCGCGCTGGTGATATTCGCCCTGGCCCTGGCGGGTGGCGCCCGGGCGGCCCGGGCGCTGATACCGTTTACCCTGGTCGGCTCAGATGCGCTAAAGGCATTTATTTTCCATATCGTGATGATTTTCCTGGTGCTGCGCTTCCTGTTGGAAGGCGAGGGCGACTACAGCTATCCACAGGCGCTTGGTGTTGGCGGGCTGTTGATTCTTGGCACGGCGGCGTGGATTTGGTTGACCCGCTGGATGGCCTGGCATCGTTAAGTGCGAAGAAAGTCTGGAGTTAATGGTTTGCAACACTGGATACAGCAAGGACTTGTGGCGGTAGCACTGCTGTTTGCACTGCCCGTACAAACGGAAGCGTACGACACGCATTGGTACCATGAGGTGGACAAACGCAGCGCTTGGCAAAGCGACCTCGATGCGCGAATGAGCGCGATAGAGGAACGCTTCGCCGGTGGTATTGGCCTCTATGTGCAAGACCTTTCCAGCGGTGAGGCCTACAGCTGGCAGGCTGATCAGCCCTGGTACCTCGCGTCGCTGATCAAGGTGCCGGTCGCGGCGGAAGTCTTGGGTGAGCGTATATCGACCAGCGAGCGGTTGACGCTTGAACAAAGTGATTTTGTCGATGGCGCAGGGCCCACCAACTGGCACGAGACTGGCACGCCCATCTCGGTGGGCTATTTGCTGGAGCAGATGATTACCGTGAGCGATAACACCGCCACGGATATGCTGATAGACCGCGTTGGTCTGGATAATGTCAACCAGCGTGCCCAGGCCATGGTGGCGGCCAACGGTGGCGATCCCTCAGCGCTTGGGCCGATCTCCAAGCTGGTGGAGGTGCGCCAGGGCGTCTACGGTGAACTCCATCCCTGGGCGCGTAAGCTTGGCGGCATGGATTTTATAAACCTCCGTCAGTCACCGGTGAGTCAGCGCCCTCGCGCCCTGGCGCAGCGACTTGGCGTAGAGCCTCAGGCCCTCAATCAGCCTGACTACCATCACGCCTTTGACGCCTACCATGCCAGCGGCGAAAACGTCGGCACCTTGCGCGCCGTTGGCGACATACTGGCAACACTTTACCTTGGCGCCATGCCCGACCTCCAGGGTACGCCCCGCGATGAGTTGCTTGCCCTGATGGCCAATACCAGCTCCGGGGAAGAACGGTTAAAACAAGGGTTGGGTGGGGCGGTGAGCTTTGCCCACAAGACGGGCACCCAGGACCGGCGCAGCTGCGATGCCGGGGTGGTAGAGCGTGACGACATGCCCAATGCCGCCTGGGCCGTGGTTGCCTGCACCCAGGGGCCAGACGCGGTCAGTGAACACGAGCGTGCACTGGCAGGCGTCGGATTAGCCCTGCGACACAGCGGCGCATTGGGAACACCCTGGTAGCCAGCCGTTCGTTTACTGCCCGTGCTAAACTAGCGCCCGCGCCATTCGCCATCAGCGGCTCACATCGGCCGCTTTGTCAGGAGCTTGCCTTGAACGATGCCATTATCGAAATCCGAGGTCTGAATAAAACCTACCGGGGCGGTTTTCAAGCGCTCAGCCGAGTCGATTTACAGATTCAGCGCGGCGAAATCTTTGCCCTGCTGGGGCCCAATGGGGCGGGCAAAACCACGCTGATCAGTGTGGTGTGCGGTCTGGTCAACCCCAGCGAAGGCCAGGTACTGGTGGACGGCTTCGACAACGTTGCCGACTACCGCCAGGCCCGGGAGCGCATTGGCCTGGTCCCCCAGGAGCTTACCAACGAGGCGTTTGAAACCGTCTGGAACACGGTCAGCTTCAGCCGTGGTCTGTTCGGCAAGGCGCCGAACCCGGCGCATATCGAGAGCGTGCTCAAATCGCTGGCGTTGTGGGACAAGCGCAACAACCGACTGATCACGCTGTCCGGCGGCATGAAACGCCGCGTGCTGATCGCCAAGGCGCTGTCCCATGAGCCGCGCATCCTGTTCCTCGACGAGCCGACAGCCGGTGTCGACGTCGAGTTGCGCCGCGAAATGTGGCAGGTGGTGCGCGAGCTGCGCGATAACGGCGTGACCATTATTCTCACCACCCATTACATTGAAGAAGCCGAGGAAATGGCCGACCGCATCGGCGTGATCAACAATGGCGAAATCGTGCTGGTCGAGGACAAGCACGCCCTGATGAGCAAGCTGGGCAGCAAGCAGCTGACGCTTTACCTCAACGAGCCGCTGGAAACCCTGCCATCCGCCCTTGATCGCCCCGAACTCAGCCTGTCGGCCGAAGGCCATGAGCTGGTCTATACCTACGACGGCCATCAGGAAGAGGATGGTCACGGTATTCCCGCGCTGCTCACCGATCTTGAGCGCGAAGGCATCACCTTCAAGGACCTGCACACCCGGCAAAGCTCGCTGGAAGATATTTTCGTTGATCTGGTTAAGGAGCGCGCATGAATCTCTATCCTGTTCGCGCCATCTACATGGCCGAAATGGCGCGTACCCGGCGCACCCTGTTGCAAAGTATTGTCTCGCCGGTGATTTCGACATCGCTCTATTTTGTCGTCTTTGGTGCGGCGATTGGCTCGCGCATCAGCGAGATTGATGGCATCAGCTACGGCGCCTTTATCGTGCCGGGCCTGATCATGCTGATGCTGCTGACGCAAAGCGTTTCGAATGCCTCGTTCGGGATCTTCTTTCCCAAGTTTTCCGGCAGCATTTACGAGCTGCTCTCGGCACCCATCTCGTACCTGGAGATTGTCATGGGCTACGTGGGGGCGGCGGCGTCCAAATCGATTCTGCTGGGGCTGATCATTCTTGCCACCTCCGGGTTTTTTGTACCCCTGGAAGTCGCGCATCCCTTCTGGATGCTGACCTTTCTGGTGCTGACCGCGGTTACCTTCAGCCTGCTGGGCTTTATCATCGGCATCTGGGCCGAAGGCTTTGACCGGCTGCAGCTGGTGCCGCTGCTGGTGATTACCCCGCTGACCTTCCTGGGTGGCAGTTTCTATTCCATCGACATGTTGCCGCCGTTCTGGCAGGGCGTCACGCTGCTCAACCCGGTGGTGTATCTGGTCAGTGGCTTTCGATGGAGCTTTTACGGCATCAGCGACGTCAGCCTGGCGGCCAGCGTGATCATGATCTGCCTGTTCCTGGCGGTCTGTTTAGCCACCATCGGCTGGATTTTCCGCACCGGCTACCGTCTTAAACCCTAGTAAGGGAGCATTACACGTCTTATGCCACTTCTGCACAGTATCGTTCACCGCCTGGACCCGACGCTTGACGGCGAGCGCCTGACGCTGACCGCCGCCCCGGTTGAGGCCGACAGCGCCGAGCCGGTCATGGAAAGCCTGGTCAGCGCGCTCAACGACACCTACAACACCAAGCCCAAAGGCTGGGGGCGGTTTGCCGAAGAGGGCGAGCACGCCGGGCCGTTATCGGTGTGGCTGAAAGACTACCTTGCCGGTGAGCAGCCCTTTACCGAGCTTGCCACTGCGCTTGCTGAGCGGCTCGTCAGTACGCTTCAAGAGCAGCTGTCAGTAAGTGGTTACTTGGTGATCAGCCACCAGCGCCAGGGCGACACCGAAACGCTTTTCATGGGGCTTGCCCACCAGCGCGAGGGCATTGGCATTGATGATGCGCACCAGGCGGTGCCCGCCGCCCAGTTGAACACCCGTCAGCTGACGCTGGCCGCCAGGATCAACCTGAGCCAATGGCAGAGCGATTCGCCGGATGCCCAGTACGTCTCCTTCCTGAAGGACCGCGGCGGCAAGAAGCTGGGCGAGGGGATGATGGTGTTGCTGGGCATGGAAGAAGGCCTCGACGCGCCTGCAGAGACCCGTACACTGCTCAAAGCCTTCAGCGACTACGTCGAGAAGGAGGATTTCGACGATGAGGCCAGCCGGGAAAAAACCGACAGCCTGGTGGATTACGCCAACGACCAGATGAGCCGTGGGGAACCCATGACGCTCGACGAACTCTCAGCGCTGGTCGATGAAAAACAGCCCAAGGCCTTCTACGAGCATATTCGCAATGCCGATTACGGCCTGTCGCCGGAAATTCCCCCGGATAAGCGCACAATCAATCAATTCCGGCGCTTTACCGGGCGTGCGGGCGGCGTCTCGATCAGTTTTGACTCGCACCTGCTCGGCTCAAGCATTGAATACGATGCCACCCAGGACCGGCTGATCATCAAGCAGGTGCCCAAACAGTTAAAAGAGCAACTGACCAAGCAGTCGTAAGGCGCTCGCAGCGTCTTGCGAGCGGAGGAGAACCCCATGCTGGACACTATCCAAGAGTTTTTTCAGCGCACGCTTGCGCAACCCGAGCAGCGCGATAACCAGACCATCACGCTCGAACTAGCTTCGGCCGCGTTGCTGTTTGAAATCGCCCGGGCCGACTACGATACAAGCGACGCCGAGCTAACAGCGCTGCGGGAAATGCTGCTTCAGCGCTACCAGCTCAGTGAAGCCGATGTTGACGAGCTGATGGCTATGGCGCGGGACGAAGTGGAAGACGCGGTCGACCACTACCAGTTTGTCAGCCTGATCAAGGATCACTACGGCTACGACCAGCGCTGCGAACTGGTGGCGTTGATGTGGCAACTGGCCTGGGCCGACGGTAGCGTCGATGCTCTTGAAGAACACCGTATTCGGCGCCTGGCGGATCTGCTTCACGTCAGCCACAGCGATTTTATTCGCACCAAACTATTAACCGAAGAGCGTACAAACCAGAATGGGTGATCGTCGCGAAGGCTCGACTTTAATGGATCTAATTGCGTCGTTGGAGCGCATGGAGCAGGACGCTCAGCGAGTCAGCGTTGACGATGTGGTGCATGCCGTGGGGCGTCGCTCCTTTGGTCCCCTGTTATTGGTGACGGGGCTGATCACGCTGGCACCGATCATTGGCGATATTCCCGGCATGCCCACGTTGATGGCGCTGCTGGTGCTGCTGGTATCGGTGCAGTTGCTGGCCGGGCGAGAGACCTTCTGGCTACCCAACTGGATGCTCAAGCGCTCGATTTCACGCCATAAGTTCGATAAAGGCATTTATTATCTAAAAAAGCCCGCCCGCTGGATTGATGGGTTGCTGCGGATTCGCCTGCCGTGGTTAACCGGCTATATTGGCATCCGCGTGACGGCCTTTGTGTGCCTGTTGATTGCTCTGGCTATGCCCCCCATGGAGTTTATTCCCTTTTCTGCCAACGGCGCCGGGCTGGCGCTGTCGCTGCTGGGCCTCGGGTTAGTCGCGCGGGATGGCGCTGCATTGGTGCTGGGGTTTGCGCTGTTTGGCATCACCTGCACACTCATTCTCGTTGGCCTGCTTTAATTTTTGCGCTAACAACAAGGAACCGACCATGATCGATACCCCGCCGACGCCACCCAAACCGCCCGAACAGCAAGGTCGCTGGGAGCGGCGAGTCGAAACCGCACTATGGAACTCCCGGTTTCTGGTCATGCTGGCCGTGGTGCCGAGTCTGATCGGCGCGGTCATGCTGTTCGCGGTGGGCACGGTCGATATCTTCAAGGTCGTGATGCGCACGCTGCACTACTATTTCGTGGACAGCAGCGTCGATATCCATGAAAGCCTGGTGCCCGATATCATTATCGCCGTGGATATCTATTTGATCGCCATCGTGTTGATGATATTCGGGTTAGGCATCTATCGGCTGTTTGTATCGCGTATTGACCAGGCGGAAGCGCGCTATCCTCATCATCCGTTCAACGTCGCATCGCTCGATCAGCTAAAGGATAAAATCGCCCGCGTGGTGATTCTCGCGGTGATTATTGAGTTTTTCCGCGCTGTGGTGGATATCCGCTTCGCCACCCCGCTGGAGGCGATCTACCTGGCGCTTTCAGTACTCGCCCTGGCCGCTGCGCTCTACCTGATGAGCCTGGGACACAAAAAGGAATAGTCGACTTACCCGTGCGTTAATAGATCTGCCACCATGGCATTCAGGCGTTCCTGAAACTGCCCGCCGGGCGAGGGCGGCGTTGGGTCAGCTGTCATGACGATGGTTAACGCCCGCTCGGGGACCACAAACAGCGCCTGACCGCCGAAGCCGCGGCCGTAATAGACGTCTTCGCCGCCCAACTGGGTGATAAACCAGCCATAGCCGTAACCGTCGCCCGTCCAGCGCGAGGTGCCCCGCGGCGTCCAAGAGCGCTCGACCCAGCCTTCCGGCAGTACACGCTGTTCGTTGCCGTTGCCATCAACGACGACACCGTCGTTGCGATACAGCTCGCCGATTGCCACCAGCGCACGCGGCGAGAGCTGCATATCGTTACCGCCGAAGTAGATCCCCTGAGGGTCCTGCAGCCAGGGGGGAATGGCAATATTCAGTGGCTCCGCCAACAGCCGCTGGGCCAATGTATAGGTGGACTCACCGCTGGTGTAGGTCAGTGCGGCAGACAACAGATGACTGGAACCCGTGGAATACAGCATGCGCCCGCCGGGGCGGTCGACAAATGGCCGTGTCAGCGCATCGGCTACCCAGTTGGGGCTGGCCACCCAGGCGCCGTAATTCTGGCCGGATGTGCGCTCAAGCCCTGCCTGTAAAGACAGCAAATGACTCACAGTGATATCGGCAACCTCGGGGTCCGCCCCTTCAGGCACATGGTTGCCGAGCAGCGACACCAGCGTCTGATCGGTGGATTCGATAATCCCCTCTTCGATAGCAGCTCCCACCAGCGCCGCCAGTACAGTTTTCGAGAGCGACTTGATGTTCGCGGGCGCGTCAACCCCAGGGCCACCCTGATGGTGCTCGTGAATGATCCGACCCTGGTGGGCCACCACGATGCTGTGCAAGCGTGAATAACCGCGGGCGTCGTCGCTCAGGTTGCTGAGCGCATCAGCCTTGGGCGGTGAGGGAGACGTCGGTTGGGCATTAAGGGCGGAGGGGATAAACGTGGCAGCGAAAAAAACGGCGGACATCAACAAGCGCATGGTGAAACCTCGGCAAACAGGTCCCTGTTTGAACCCGACGCTATGCAAGGGTTCCAGCCCGTCCAGATAAATGAGGGGGTAGCCAACCTCTTGAATACGCAAAACCCGGGAAGGCCTGCTAGTCTGAACAGGCCAGCAATAGATTGCTTTTTAACCACGCAATTCGCAAGGAGTGCATTTATGAGAAATATTATCTACATCATCGGACTGGTAGTGGTCGTGCTGTTTATCCTGTCTTTTCTCGGTATCCGCTAATCAATTGCTTTTAGTTTCAGGGCTCGTTCAGGCGCAGTCCGCTGCGCCTTCCCCGAACATATCAAACATCAATTCGCGCCCCATGGGAGTCAATACAAACCGCCCCTGATCGTTGCGGGTCGCTGCTTGGCTGGTTTCCAACACCTGCTGACAGGTGGTCCAGTCCGGCGCGTTCTGGCTAAGCAACTGCAGTTCCTTGCTGCTCAGGCCGCGCTTGGTCAGGGTGATGGTTTCAAGCACATGACCGTTGTCGTAAAGCATCTCGGCCACGACGGCCAAACACTGGCGTAAACTGCGCTGAACGTGATTGGCAGTGGACATGTCGCTGGGCATTTCCTTCTCCTGATGCGTTAGCCGGGCAGCACTGAGCGTCTGAAAACGCATGTTCAACGCTCTGTTCTCAATGTCGAGCTGCTGCAGTGCATTATAAACGAAAGTCGATATTAGACCAACGTCTATCCCATGTTTTTCCTGCCACGCCCCGTCATCAAAGCCTGAGCGACGTGATAAGCTCGTTATAAATTTCGCCACCCGTATTGATGAGTGAGTTAACGCGGCATGCATATCAGTGTTTTTGGAACCGGTTACGTAGGATTAGTCGCAGGCGCCTGCCTGGCCGATGTCGGCCATCAGGTCACCTGCATGGACGTTAACGCCGAGCGGATCGCCCAGTTGAATGCCGGTGAAGTGCCCATCTTCGAGCCGGGCCTCAGCAATATCGTGGCGCACAATGTCGACGCCGGGCGGCTCAGCTTTACCACCGACGCCGAGCAAGCCGTGCGCGATGGTGAGCTGGTGTTTATCGCCGTGGGCACCCCGCCGGATGAAGACGGTAGCGCTGATCTCCGCTACGTACTGGATGTCGCGCGTACCATCGGTCAGCACATGAACAATTACAAGCTGGTGATCGACAAATCCACCGTGCCGGTAGGTACTGCTGAGAAGGTGCATGCAGCGATCAGCGAAACCCTCGCTGCCCGTGGCGTCGATGTCCCGTTTGATGTGTGTTCCAACCCTGAATTCATGAAAGAAGGCGCCGCAATTGAGGACTTTACCCGCGGCGCACGAATTATCGTCGGGACTGAAAGTGAGCGGGTAAAAGAGCGCATGCACGAATGCTACGCCCCCTATAACCGTAACCACGAAAAATTGATGTTCATGAGCGTGCGCGCGGCAGAGCTCACCAAATACGCCGCCAACGCCATGCTGGCCACCAAGATCAGCTTCATGAATGAGATGGCCAACCTTGCCGAACGTCTCGACGTGGATATTGAAGACGTGCGCCGGGGCATCGGCAGCGACCCGCGAATTGGCTATCACTTTATTTACCCTGGCTGCGGTTATGGTGGCTCATGCTTTCCCAAGGATGTGCAGGCCCTCGAACGCATCGCCCGCCAGTTGGGCTATACGCCTGCGCTGCTCAGTGCGGTGGAAACGGTCAACCTGCAGCAAAAACAGACGCTGTTCACCAAACTGCAAACATCACTGGGTAATGTGGCGGGTAAAACCATCGCCGTGTGGGGGCTTGCTTTCAAACCCAATACCGACGATATGCGTGAAGCGCCCAGTCGCACGCTGATGGAAGCGCTCTGGCAGGCAGGCGCCAAGGTGCAGGCCTTCGACCCTGAAGCCATGGCTGAATGTCGCCGGATTTATGGCGAGCGCGACGACTTGCTGCTCGCCGGCGACCGCATCCAGGCAGTGAAAGGCGCGGATGCCCTGGTGATCTGCACCGAATGGAAGGCGTTTCGCAGCGTCGATCTGGAATGGCTGGCCGGCCAGTTAAACGACAAGCTGGTGGTGGATGGACGCAACCTGTTTACTCCAAGCGCCGCCCAGGAAGCGGGACTTACATACTTGGGGGTAGGTCGCTAGCGTGCACTCGCATACGCTTGGTTACATTTTGGTACTTAAAAATTAGCTAGAATGTTCAAGGTTGTACTTTATAAGCCGAGTCAATAAGTAATCAGCAATGAAATAAACATATTTGACGTTGGCAACACGTCAGCCCAGCAAGGTTTGTGGATGGGCGCTAATGAAGGCGGTTGCTCCACTCGTTTCAAAAAAGGCGGTTAGCGTATGGGTGCTATTTCTTCTCTCGGTATAGGGTCAGGGTTGGACCTGAACGGCTTGCTTGATCAGCTTGAAGACGCTGAACGTGAAAAGCTTGTCCCGATTGAGCAACAAGTAGAAACCGAAAATACCAAAATATCGGCCTATGGGCAGTTGGAGAGTGCGCTTTCCGAGTTCCAGGACTCGGCGAGTGCACTTGCTGACGGTTCCCTCTTCGAGAGCCTGTCGACCAATGTGAGTGGAGAATCAGTGGGCGCTGCCGCCGATGAAACTGCCATGCCCGGCAGTTACAACATTACCGTGGATACCTTGGCCACGCGGGGTACGTTGGCCTCCGAGGGTGTAGACGACGCGGAAGCGGCACTCACCACGGCCGCCCAGGACATTACGTTCGCCTTTGGCGACGGCAGTGAAACGACGGTTGCCATCGCCGCCGACAGTTCGATGGAAGATATCCGCGATGCCATCAATGCGGATGAAAACGCGGGGGTCAATGCCACTATCATCAACGATGGCACCCAAGATCGGTTGGCACTAAGCTCACGAGAAACCGGTGCGGATGCATCTATCAGTAACTTCTCGTTTAGCGATGCCGCCCCGTTCGCTGCTGATACAGCAAATACATTGCAGGATGGCACCGACGCTGCTTTAAACGTCAACGGCATCGATATCACCAGCCCGACCAATCAGGTCGAGGGTGCGATTCAAGGCGTTACGCTGAACCTGCAAAGCGAGGGCGATAGCACCGTTGCGGTAGAGCAGGACACTCTTGCCGTGCGCGAAGCAATCACATCGTTTGTCGATTCGTATAACGCGCTGAAAGAGTCAACAGGCGAGCTGACCAACTTCAACCAGGAGACCGGCGAGGCCGGGCCACTCAATGGCGACAGCACGGTTCGCACCGTTGAATCCCGTATGCGCAGCGTACTTAGCGGCGGTGTCGCGCAAGAGGGCGATGGCTTCTCGATGCTCAGCCAAGTAGGCATTTCGCTTGAGGTTGACGGCACGCTCTCGCTGGATAACGACCAGCTAAATGACGTCGTCGCCAACGACCAGCAGGCTCTATCTGAATTCTTCGCGGGCAGTGGCGATAACACTGGCCTGGCAGGTCAAGTGAATACCGCTGTGGAGCAGATGCTGAGCTCAAATGGGACCGTAAGCGGCGCAATCAGCGGCAGTGAAAGCCGGATCGAATCACTCGGCGACCGCTACACCAGCATGGAGCAGTCCATCGGCCAGACCATCGACCGCTACCGCACTCAATTTGGCGAGTTGGACGGCATGATCGCCGAGATGAACCAGACCAGTAACTACTTAACTCAGCAGTTTGATTCACTGGATGCTCAGTTAGGTCGCTAACACGCAGTCAATACAGCGAGTTACGTTTAAAAGTCTGCCTTGCGCAGGCTTTTTTGCATCCTGAGGTCGCCATCAATATCTAAAGCAATAAAAAAGCGCTAAAGTTGCGCTCACTTTGACCGATAATATTTTTATTAAATTTGCGTTGACGTGGCGTGAGTGGCCCGCAGTGCAGTGGATAGGTTTAGCCTTTTACTGAGGACTCCCAGTATGGCAACGATTACCTCTCTAGGTATTGGCTCAGGCCTTGACCTCAACGGCTTGTTGGATCAGTTGAACGATGCCGAACGCGGCAAGCTCGCGCCAATCACCCGTCAGCAGGAACAACAGGAAGCCAAGATTTCCGCCTACGGCAAAATCCAGTCATCCATGGATAAATTCCAGGATGCGGTTGATGCTCTGAATGATCCCAAGCTCTACCAAAGTCTTTCCGCCAATGTGCGTGGCGATGAAATCTCCGCGACCACCAGCGCGGATGCCTTGCCCGGTAGCTACCGCGTCGAAGTCACTGCGCTGGCTACCAGTGGCACGTTAGCTTCTCAGCGGGTAACCGATAGCGACACTCCTCTCGATATGGGTGGCGCCACCCAACTGCGGCTGGTTTTTGCAGGTCCAGACACAGCTAGCGTTAATATCGACATAGCCGCGGACAGCAGCCTGGAAGATATTCGTGATGCCATTAATGCTCGCAAAGATGCAGTTGTCAGCGCTAGCGTGATTTTTGATGGGGAAGGCTACCGCCTTGCCCTTAGCTCCAGCGAGACGGGCTTGGATGCCTCGGTAACCGGCTTTAGTTTTGTGAATGCGGATGGCACAGACGTTACCACGCCCCCCTTCACGAGCGACACCGCACAAAGCGGCCAGGATGCCGCTCTGACGGTTAACGGCATTGCGATTACCAGCGCCAGCAACAGTATTGACGATGCCATTCAAGGTGTGACGCTGAACCTGGGCGAGCTAAACCTGGGGGCGGGCGAAACTGCCAGCAGTACCGTCAGCGTGGAGCGCAACACGCTCAAAGTGCGCGAGGCCATCGGCGCATTCGTTAAAGCCTTCAATGACGTCAAAAGCACCATAGGCACCGCAACCAACTATGATGCCGGTACGGATACGGCAGGCGAGCTGGTCGGCGACAGCACCGTGCGCACCATTGAAAACCGCCTGCGCAGCGTGCTGACCAGTGGCGTGGCGGGTGGTGAGCTAGCCTCGTTGAGTCTACTGGGTATTACCCTGCAGCGCGACGGCACGCTGGAAATGGATGACGACGCTGTCAGCGATTTAGCCAAAAACAGCCCGGATGCTCTCAGTGACTTCTTTACAGGCGTGGAAGGCAATGATGCCTCTCAAGGGTTGGCCAGCAGCCTAAGCACCACGCTTGAGCAGCTAATGAGCAAAAACGGTACCCTGGGCAATGCCATCAGCGGCGCGGAAAATCGCATCGACAGCTTGAAAGACCGCTATGAGCGTATGGAAAGCACTATCGAGCGGACTATTAGTCGTTATCGCGCTCAGTTCGGCCAACTGGATGCCATGATCGCCCAGATGAACAGTACCAGCGAATACTTGACCCAGCAGTTTGATGCGCTGGATCATCAGTTGGGCCGCAAGTAACCCGTTCGCTAGCTAGCCAGCAACCGCGTGAGTTTTATCAACAGGGCCGAAAGGCCCTGTTTGCGTCTCAAAATGGCAGTAAGTACCGTGTTTACGTTTGTTAACATTTTTCTGGCGTATTTTGTTATTTTTTTGGCATTAACCCTAAAGGTTCTCCCCGCCGCGCCGTTAATTAAAATAACGGCACACACAGTGGCCGAAAAGCGGGCCTTCTAGGCCAGTGTCCAAGCAAGGAGAATCACACCATGTCAGTGATCAATACCAACATCACATCGATGATCGGCCAGCAGAACCTGAACAAATCTCAGAATGATCTGCAAACCTCCATGGAGCGTTTGAGTTCTGGCCTGCGTATCAACAGCGCTAAGGATGATGCAGCTGGTCAGGCCATCGCTAACCGTATGAGCAGCCAGATTACAGGTCTAGCCCAGGCGCAGCGTAACGCCAATGACGGTATTTCCGTTGCGCAAACTGCTGAAGGTGCACTCAACCAAGTTAACGACAACCTACAGCGTATTCGTGAGTTGGCGGTTCAGGCTGAAAACGGCACCAACTCTTCTAATGACTTAGAGTCCATCCAGAATGAGATTAATCAGCGTCTTGGTGAGATTGATCGTATTTCTGGTGAAACCAGCTTTAACGGCACCAAAGTGCTGCAGTCTGATGAAGGCATGAAAATTCAGGTTGGCGCCAACGACGGCGAGGCGATTACCATCGACCTGAAAGAAATAAATGTTAAAACGCTGGGCATGGAAGGCTTTAACGTTACCGGTGCCGGTGAGATTGATAACGAGGCTGCTATCAAGGATGATTTAACCTTGGCGGGAGCAACTCAAGTTGGCACCACCAATGAGTACGTGTTGTCCACCGATAATAATTCCGCATCAACTCTTGAGGTGCTTGGTAAGGCGGCTTCTGGTGACTCTATCGCCATTGAAGGTACGACTTATACCAAACAAGATGATGGATCTTACCAGTTTGGTCAGACCTACGCTGAAACTCCTGCTGACACTATAAAATCAGCTATGGAGCCAGCTCTTGGTGAAACTAAAACTGCCACGGTATCCATTGGCGGTGAAAGTACAGACATTACTATTGCAAGTGATGGTAATATAACTGCTACTGCAAGCGGCAATGCTTTGTACCTGGATTCCACAGGAAACTTGACAGAGAATGGCTCTGGCAACCCCCCTGCTGCAACTATTGATAACTTGTCAGACTCACTGGCAGCACGTAGCGGTGACAGTATCGCTATCGACGGTGGTGCAACTTACACCACGGGTGCGACTATCACTGATTTGACAGATCAGGGAGGTGCTGCAGTTACTTCTGCCGATACAGCAACTAGTCTTACTGCAACTGCCGGTAATACTGTCACTGCTGATGTCACTCTTAATGGCACAACTACAAGTATTACAGTTGATGATGCAGGTGCTGTAACAGATGGTGCGAATGCTCTTTACATTGATTCAGACGGTAATTTTACTACTGATGATAATGGTGGGGCTCTTACCCAAGCTACGGCAGCAGATGTAGCAGACACTGTTTCTGCCTTCAGTGGTTCTATCACTTTCACTGATGCTGCTAATACTTCTGGCACAGCTACAACAGGTGATACCTACTCTGGTAACGGCCGTGAAGTGGCAGCAACCGGTCTGACTATTTCCGAGTCTGGCGTCAATGACGTTCTTAAGGCTGCTGCAGATAACGACTATACCCTCACGCTGAATATTGAAGATAGCGCTGGCAATACCGATACACAAACAATCGATTTCACTGTCGCAAGTAATGCTGTGACTGCTATTGAGTTCGGTACCTTTACGGATGATGGTAATGGCGAGGGGAGTGCTCTCGGTGCTGCGGATGCTACCGTTCGCCTTAGTGCTGATGATGGTAGCTTTACTGACCAGACTACAACTGACGTCAGCTACTTTGCCCAGGAAAACGGTAACGTGACTAACGATTCTGGACAGCGTATCTATAAAGATGCAGAGGGTGACTTTACTACTCAGGCGACAACAGAAGCTGAGCGTTCGTCTCTGGGTGATGTGGACGACGCGCTTTCAACTGTTGACAGTTTGCGTTCCGACCTTGGTGCGATCCAGAACCGTATGGAATCAGCGATCGAAAACCTGAGCACTACCGAGACTAACCTCTCTGCTGCCCGTTCGCGTATCGAAGATGCCGACTATGCCGTAGAAGTGGCTAACATGACTCGCAGCCAGATCCTTCAGCAGGCGGGTACCTCGGTACTGGCACAGGCCAATCAGATCCCGCAGAACGTTCTTTCTCTGCTGGGTTAATCGGTTAGCTAAGCGGTTAATAGCTGTGAACATAACGGGGCCGCAAGGCCCCGTTTTTTCTATAAGATGAGCCATAAAGCGTATAGAGGTAAAACTTACCCAATGAGTCATAAAAGCATTTCTGCCCATGAGGTGATGTACGATTTAATTCCCAGGCTCAACGCTTTGGAAGGGCAAATTAACAACACTGTGGAAGCTATGATCACGGCAAGCCAGTCACCTGTTGAGAAAAAACGGAACGAAAACCTCAAAATAGAGTTCGAGCTGGAGTTGACGATGATCCGAATGAATCTTCAGCACCTGTTAAGCCGCTACCAAAATGAGTTGCAAGCTGTGACCCGGGACGATCGTCAAGATATCTTGCTGGCGCTAGATAAACACGAGACCGTTGCGGTACAAAGTGCCAAGGCTTTATACGACCGCGTGCAACGCCTTCAGCAAGGCCACTAATACGGTGGCTGAAAAGTGAGTCAACCATGAGCCCGGATGAGCACGAACGCGTCGCGAAGGAACTCGAATCGTTAATTCGCGATACCCAAGCGACAATTGAACGTGCCGAAACCCACGGCCTGGACCGAACATCCCCCGAAGACTTCCAAGCCCTGCTGGATATTGTCGACAGTGCTGTGAAGCAACAACGCGAGCATACCCAGGCGATGTTAGGTTGATAAAGCCGCCGCGCTTTTCCCCAGGTGGATACAACGTTTATTGAATGCAATATTTCTCTACGCCATCTACTCAAGCCCACCGCGTCGAAGCCGATAGTAGAAAGACAGGACACAGCTACATTCTGCCAGGGTTGGCTATCACCATAATAAAGATGACAACTCAAAGGCTGATGCAATGCTGGAAAAACTCCATAAGATCAATGTGAAATACACCCTGGCGTTTATCCTGGTGGCCCTGTCGCTGCTGGGCGTCGTGGTGGTCGATAGTCTGCTTGTCCAGTCGATGCGTGAACGCATGACGGCGTTCAGTGGCTCCTTTAACCCGGCCGTTTCAGCGGTGCTCAATGCGGACCGCGACCTCTACCAGGCACGGGTGGCCGAACTTGAAGTACTGCGTGAAGCGCCGGGCAGTGAGGGGGCAAGCGCTCAGTACGACGATTACCGCGAAAATGCCGAGCAGGCGTACGACCGAATGCATGACTTCCTCACGTTGCTAGAGGCATATCCGCAGGTAAGCGAAGGGCTTGAGCCGTTCGAGGATCGTTTCACGGCATGGGAGGCGGCGTCCCAGCGTGTTTTCGACCTGCATGCAGACGGCGAGCTTGATGCCGCCGAGGCGCAGTTGGAGGGAGACTCGTTAGCGGCTTTTAACTCTTTGCGTGAGCTTTACAACATTGCCGGTGAAAGCGCTGATGCGCGTGGCCTGGCGCTGGAACAAGAAACACTGGCGGCAGTCGCCGTTCAGCAACGCTGGGTGATGGGTTTCACGGCATTGGTGTTATTGGCCACACTGGTGATTGCCTTGATGGGGCCGAACCTGATGTCCCGGGCGCTTCGCCAGGTCAGCGGGCGGATTCGCGATATTACTGAAGGCGAGGGGGACCTTACGGCACGTATTGATAGCCAGCGGCGCGACGAAATTGGCGAATTGGCCCGCGAATTCGATGGCTTTATTGCGCGCATGGATGTCAGCTTCCAGGCGGTGCGCGATGGTGCCCGGAATGTCAATGTGGCATCGAACGAGATTGCCTCCGGCAGCGAGGACCTCGCGTCCAGAACCGAGCAGCAGGCATCCGCCCTCCAGGAAACGGCGTCTAGCATGGAAGAGATGTCCTCTATCGTGCGCCAGAACAGCGAGTCGGCCAGTAATGCCGATACCATTTCCAGCCAGGCGGCTGAAAAAGCCGAGAAAGGCGTCAAAGAGGTTCAGCACTCGGTTGAATTGATGCGCGAGCTTGAAGCCAGTTCCCGCAAGGTGGGCGAGATTGTGGAAGTCATCGATTCGATTGCTTTCCAGACCAATATTCTGGCGCTCAATGCCTCGGTCGAGGCGGCGCGTGCGGGTGAGCATGGCCGTGGGTTTGCGGTGGTGGCCAGCGAAGTGCGCAATCTCGCCAGCCGCAGCGCGGATTCCTCCAACAAGATTCGCGAGATGATCACGGATATCAGCCAGCGTATCGCCAGCGGCGCCGAGCAAGCGGTACGGAGCGGCGAGGGGATTCAGGATACGGTGGAGGCTATCCGCCAGGTATCGGGGCTGATGAACGAGATTTCGCTGGCCGTGCGCGAACAGGAATCCGGTATTCAGCAGGTGGGTACGGCGCTGACGCAAATGGATTCCGCCACGCAGCAGAACGTCACGTTGGTGTCGCAAACCAGCAGCTCGGCGGCGTCGCTTCAGCAGGAAGCCAACCGGCTCACCCGCCTGGTGGATGCCTTCAAGCTTAGTGGCGATGCCTCAGGCAGCGCGTCGCCGTCGTTACCCAAGCCTGCCACTCAACAGGCGCACCAACGCAACACGAAAAGAAACGAACCTGAGTGGGAAGCGTTTTAGATGAACCGCCGAAAACGCCTTCAGCTATCAAAAAGATCAATGGGGAATAAAAAGCAGCTTTTATATTCTTTTATTAGCAGTTGATGGAGGGGTAAAATGGCACTATTGCTTTTAGCTATCCAACAGGAATCACCACCATGCGACTGACACGCAAACTGACGATTACCCTTACCGCACTCTCATTGAGCATTGCCAGTGGCGTATTTGCCGCCACGGCCCAAGCTGATACGCTCCGCGTCGGCATGTCGGGCGGCTATTTTCCCTTTACCTTTGTAGAGCAGGATGAGCTCAAGGGCTTTGAGGTGGATGTCATGAACGCCGTTGGCGAGATTACCGGTGATGATATCGAGTTCGTGACGGCGAGCTTCTCGGGCCTGGCGGGGATGCTGGAGTCGGGGCGTATCGATACGATCGCCAACCAGATCACCATTACCCCAGAGCGTGAAGCCAAGTATGTATTCACGGAACCCTATGTTTATGACGGTGCACAGGTGGTGGTAAAGGCTGGAAATGACACTATTGAAGGTGTCGAAGATTTATCCGGCAAAAGCGTGGCGGTGAACCTGGGATCTAACTACGAGCAGTTGCTGCGTGAGCAGCCCAATGCCGATGAAATCGATATTCGCACCTATGAGTCCAACATTGAACAGGATGTGGCCTTGGGGCGGGTAGAGGCATTTGTGATGGATCGCGTGAGTGCGACCCAGGTCATCAAGGAGAAAGGCCTGCCTTTAGAGCTGGCGGGCCAGCCTTTCTCGACCATCCAGAATGCGTTGCCGTTTCGTGATGACGAAGCGGGCCGTGCGCAACGCGACCGGGTTGGCGATGCCCTGGCAGAGCTACGCGAGAGCGGTGAGCTGCGCAAGATATCGGAAAAGTGGTTTGATACTGATATCACTCAGCCGTAACGGCTGGTCTACTCCGTGTAACGCGGCCGTGGCATTGCCACGGCCGTTTGCTTATAAGCGATGCTGCTATGCTCAACCTTGAATATATGTGGGGGCTGCTGCCGGTTCTGCTGCGCTATTTGCCACTCACGCTTCAAATGGCGACGATTGCCATGCTGTTTGCGCTGGTACTGGCGTGCCTGCTGGCGGTGGTTCGCGTGTCGAAGGTGCCGTTTTTAAATGGGCTTTCGTTGCTGTTTATCTCATTTTTCCGCGGTACACCGCTGCTGGTTCAACTGTTTCTTTTCTACTATGGCTTACCGCAGCTGTTTAGTTCGTTGATCGCTATTACCGGCGTGACTGCCGCTGTGTTGGGGCTGACACTGCATTTTTCTGCCTATATGGCCGAGTCCATTCGCGCGGCAATTGTGGGCATTGACCGTAGCCAGACCGAAGCCGCGCTTTCCATCGGCATGACCCAGCCACAGCTGATGCGCCGCATTATTCTGCCCCAGGCAACCCTCGTGGCAACGCCGACGTTGATGAATTACTTCATCGACATGATCAAGGCGACCTCGCTGGCCTTTACGCTGGGGGTGACGGAATTGATGGGTGCCACGCAAAAAGAAGCGTCGGGCAGCTTTCTCTACTTAGAGGCATTTTTACTGGTCGCGGTGATCTACTGGGTCATCGTGGAAATACTGTCCTGGGGGCAACGCCGGTTAGAAAGCTACCTGAATAAGGCCTACCAACGATGATTTCTCTGCAAGGTATTACCAAGCGTTTTGCAACACATACCGTGTTTCAGGACATTGATTTGAGCCTCGCGCAGGGCGAGATTATCGTGATTATCGGCCCTTCCGGAACGGGCAAGTCAACGTTGCTGCGCTGTATTAACTTCCTGGAAAAGCCGGATGCCGGGCGTTTACAGGTGGGCGATTTAAAGGTTGATACCCAACGCGCCAGCCGGGCCGATATTCTGGCGCTGCGTCGGCGCACGGCCTTTGTCTTCCAGAACTACGGCCTTTTCGCCAATAAGACCGCGCTGGATAATATCAGTGAGGGGATGATCGTGGTGGACAAGCTGCCGAAAGCCAAGGCGCACGCGCGAGCCAGAGAGATACTGGAGCGTATCGGCCTGGCCGATAAGGCAGATGCTTACCCCGCGTCTTTGTCAGGCGGCCAGCAGCAGCGCGTAGGCATTGGCCGAGCCATGGCGGCTAACGCTGACGTGATTCTGTTCGATGAGCCCACGTCGTCGCTTGATCCTCAGTGGGTCGAGGAAGTATTGAGCCTGATGAAGCAACTGGCGGTTGAGCGCCAGACGATGATCGTGGTCACCCACGAGATGCAGTTCGCCCGGGAAGTGGCCGACCGGGTTGTTTTCATGGACGAAGGCGGCATTGTCGAGCAGGCCCCGCCCGAGGAGCTTTTTACCGCGCCAAGGGATGAACGGACGCGTCACTTTCTGCGCAAGATTTTGGCGCCCATGGGACAGGCCGCGCCGTAAGGCTTTCGCCATCGTGTCGAGTGACTACTGCTAGCAAGCCCGCATTCTGCGTGATAGACTATGCCATCCTCTCAGACAAGACCCGTGAGCGGGCAGCTGAATTGAACTGCTCGCTACACTATTTTGGTCGGCTTATTGCACAAAATTAGCCGCCAAAACAATTGGTTGTTACGGAAGCGTCGCATCGGCCGTGTCGGCTCGCGACGAACACATAGTTAATCCGTTGCCCTTTAGCGGCAACCTTATTCTCCAAGGAGATACCAGTGGCGAACAGCAAGCAAGCTCGCAAGCGCGCCCGCCAGGCCGAGAACCGTCGTGTCCTGAAAGCTAGCCAACGTAGCATGGTCCGTACCTACATTAAGCGCGTACTCAAAGCGGTTAAGACAGGCGACCATGGCAAGGCGATGGAAGAGTTTAAAGTGGCGCAGCCGGTCATTGACCGCATCGCTGATAAAGACGTCCTTTCCAAGAAGAAAGCCGCACGTCTGAAAAGCCGCTTGAACAAGCGCATTAAAGCACTGGCGGCGTAAGCCGGCAGGCGCCTTAAAAAACCGGCTGCGGCCGGTTTTTTTGTGTCTGTGGATTGCCAAGGGAAGGATAGCGAAGGCGATGACCGCGAATTCGCAGCAGCAAGGACAGGAGCAGCCTCGGGGGCGTGGATTGATGCGCTCGGGGTTGATAGTCAGTGCCATGACCATGTTGTCGCGGGTCATGGGGCTGGTGCGCGATGTGGTGGTGGCGGCGCTGCTGGGCGCGGGCGACGGGGCCGATGCGTTTTTCGTGGCCTTCAAGATCCCTAATTTTCTGCGCCGACTGTTTGCTGAAGGCGCGTTCAATCAGGCCTTTGTGCCGGTACTTTCCGAGTACTCGACCCAGCGCGACAAGCAGGAAATTCGCGAGTTGCTCAATGCCGTGGCGGGGAGCTTAACCGCGATTCTGGCGCTGATTACCGCGCTTGCCATGCTGGGGGCGCCCTGGTTGATCTGGCTGTTTGCACCGGGATTTGGCCGCGATCCGGAAAAGCTCGCCATGACGGCGGACATGCTGCGTTTGACCTTCCCGTATTTGCTGCTGATTTCGCTTACCGCCTTTGCCGGTAGTGTGCTGAACACCTGGAACCGCTTTGCGGTCCCGGCGTTTACTCCAGTGCTGCTGAACCTGTCGCTGATTGGGGCGGCCTTGTTGCTCACCCCGTTGATGACAGAGCCCGCGATGGCGCTGGCCTGGGGCGTGTTGATTGCCGGGGTGGCGCAACTGGTGTTCCAGGTGCCGTTTTTGCTGCGCCTGGGGTTGATGCCCATCCCGTGGCCCAACCTGGCGCATGAAGGCGTCCGGCGAATATTGAAGCTCATGGGGCCGGCGCTGTTTGGCGTGTCGGTATCGCAGATCAACCTGCTGCTGGATACCGTGCTGGCTTCGCTGTTGGCCGCGGGTAGCGTGTCGTGGTTGTATTATTCCGATAGGCTGGTGGAGCTCCCGCTGGGTGTGTTTGGCGTGGCGATTGGCACGGTGATCTTGCCCGCGCTTTCCAAGCGCCACGCTGACCAGTCAAACGCGCACTTTGCCGCCATGCTCGATTGGGCAATCCGCATGGTGCTGCTGCTGGGGCTGCCCGCCGCGCTGGCGCTGGTGGTATTGGCAGAGCCGCTATTGATCACGCTGTTCCATTACGGCGCGATGACCGATACCGATATCCAGATGGCGGCGATGAGCCTGCGCGCCTACGCCGTTGGGCTGGTGGCCTTTATGCTGATCAAGGTGCTGGCACCGGGCTTTTTTGCCCGCCAGAACACCAAGACCCCGGTGAAGGTGGCCATCTTTGCCATGGTCGCCAATATGGTCTTCAACCTGATGCTGGTTTGGTCGCTAGCCCACGCCGGGTTAGCGTTGGCCACGTCGCTGTCGGCGTTTTTAAATGCCGGGCTGCTTGGTTACCTGCTGCGTAAGGAAGGCGTACTGGTGTTTCAGCCCGGCTGGGGGCGCTTTGCGGTGCAACTTTTAGGCGGCTGCGCGTTGATGAGCATTGCGCTGTACGCCACCGCGCCCGAGTGGACAACCTGGCTTGCCATGAGTCTGTGGCAGCGGGTCGCCTGGGTGTCGGGGCTGGTGGCGCTGGGCGCGGGGCTGTACTTTGCCTGGCTGGGTGCGCTGGGGTTACGGGTGCGGCATTTGAAAATGCGCGCCTGACGCTGCACGACAGCGGCCAGGTTCGTTATAATCGGTGGCTTTGCTGCCTGCTTCTTGAGCGGGTGAGCGGGCTAGCAACGGCTGAGGTGCCATGCGGGTCATTCGAGGTTTGCACAATTTAACGGCGTCATCGCGGGGCTGCGTAGCGACCATCGGTAATTTCGATGGGGTCCATCGCGGCCATCAGGCGATCTTGCAGCAATGCCGCGAGCACGCCGCGCGCTTGGGCGGCCCGCTGACCGTGGTGGTGTTTGAACCCCAGCCGCGGGAGTTTTTTGCCGGTGACCAGGCGCCGCCCCGGCTGACACGGCTGCGTGAAAAGGTCCGCTTGCTGGGTCATCACGGTGCCGAGCAGGTGCTGTGCCTGCCGTTTAACGATGCGCTACGCAGCCTCACCGGCCGTGAGTTTATCGATCAGGTACTGGTTGACGGTCTGAATGTAAAGCACCTGGTAGTCGGCGACGACTTTCGCTTCGGCTGCGACCGGCGCGGTGATTTTACCCTGCTGGAAGCCGTGGGCCGCGAACAGGGCTTTGGCGTTGAGCATACCCGTACCTTTACGGTAGACGATGAACGCGTTTCCAGCTCGCGGGTACGTACCTTGCTGGCCAGCGGTAATTTTACCGCCGCCGCCCGTCTGCTGGGGCGGCCCTATTCGGTGGATGGCCGGGTGGTGCGCGACCAGCAGTTGGGGCGCACTATTGGCGTGCCCACTGCCAATCTGCCCATGCTGCCCCAGCCGCTTACGCTGCGCGGTGTATACGCCGTTGTTGGCGAACTGGAAAACGGCGAGCGTCATTTGGGCGTGGCCAACGTTGGCTTTCGGCCCACGGTGGGCGCCACACGGCCGACCCTGGAGGTTCACCTGTTCGATTTCTTAGGTGATCTCTATGGCCAGCGCATGACGGTGGTGCCTTGCGCGCGGCTGCGGGGCGAGGTGAAGTTTGACGATATCGAGGCGTTGAAAGCGCAGATTGGGCGCGATCAGCGTCAGGCGCGGCGCTATTTTGCGACCGCCGCTGCTGGCAAAAACGCAACATTCCCGCTGGCCTCGGCCCCGCTCGGGCGAGAGACCGCATCTTCTGATTCCTCCTTGGCGGGCGATTCCGCCGAAGATAACGACGGCTGACCGGACTATGGATTATAAGCACACGCTAAACTTGCCAGAAACCGATTTTCCCATGCGCGGTATGCTGCCCAAGCAGGAGCCGGGGCGGGTGTCCACATGGCAGGACATGAACCTCTACCAGCGCCTGCGCGAAGCCCGCGCTGGGGCGCCGCTGTTCGTGCTCCACGATGGCCCTCCCTACGCCAACGGCAGCATTCATATCGGTCACGCCGTCAACAAGATTCTTAAAGATATTATCGTCAAGTCGAAGAACCTGGCAGGCTTTGACGCGCCCTATGTACCGGGTTGGGACTGCCACGGCCTACCCATCGAGCACAAGGTGGAAACCACCCACGGCAAGCACCTGGCGCCGGACACCGCCCGGGAGCTGTGCCGTGAATACGCCGCCGCGCAGATTGAAACCCAACTGACCGATTTCGTACGGCTGGGCGTGGTGGGCGACTGGGATCACCCCTATCGTTCGATGGATTTTGCCAACGAAGCGGGCGAGATTCGTGCGCTAGCCGATATGGTCGACGCGGGCTATGTGTTCAAGGGCCTGAAGCCGGTTAACTGGTGCTTTGACTGCGGCTCGGCGCTGGCTGAGGCGGAAGTCGAGTATGCCGACAAGAAGTCCGACGCTATCGACGTTGCCTTCCCCGTTGAAGACGCCGACAAGCTGGCGGCCGCATTCGGTTTAGACACGCTGCCCAAGCCCACTGCCGTGGTGATCTGGACGACGACCCCCTGGACCATCCCTGCCAACCAGGCGTTGAACGTCCACCCCGAGTTCACCTACGCGCTGGTCGATACCGGCGAGCGTCTGCTGCTGCTGGTGGAAGACCTGGTCGAAAGCTGCCTGGAACGCTATGCAGTGAGCGGTGAGGTAATTGCCACCGCCAAGGGCGCGGCGCTGGATCTGATCAATTTCCGTCACCCTTTCTATGACCGCCTGTCGCCGGTGTACCTCGCCGACTACGTCGAGGCCGAAGTCGGCAGCACGGGTATTGTCCACTCCGCGCCGTCCTACGGCATGGATGACTTCATTACCTGCCGCGAGCACGGCATGGAATTTGACGATATGCTCAACCCGGTGCAGGGCAACGGCGTTTATGCGGACGACCTGCCGTTCTTCGGCGGCCAGATGATCTGGAAGGCCAATCCGCATATCGTCGACAAGCTGCGTGAAGTGAACGCGCTGATGGCCCACACCCCGATCACCCACAGTTACATGCACTGCTGGCGGCATAAAACGCCGGTGATCTACCGTGCTACGGCCCAGTGGTTTGTGGGCATGGATATCCAGGGCAAAGACGGCAAAACCCTGCGCGAGCGTGCCCTGGAAGGCATTGCAGCGACCAAGTTTACCCCCGCCTGGGGGCAGGCGCGTCTGCACAGCATGATCGCCAATCGCCCGGACTGGTGTATTTCCCGCCAGCGTAACTGGGGTGTGCCGATTCCGTTCTTCCTGCACAAGCAGACCGGTGAGCTGCACCCGCGCACCGTTGAACTGATGGAAGAAGCCGCCAAGCGCGTCGAGCAGGAAGGCATCGACGCCTGGTTCAAGCTCGACCCGTCCGAGCTGCTGGGTGCCGAAGCCGCCGATTACGACAAGGTGACCGACACCTTGGACGTGTGGTTCGACTCCGGCACCACCCACCGTCATGTGCTGCGCGGCTCGCACCCGCATGGCCACGAAAGCGGCCCGCGGGCGGACCTGTACCTGGAAGGCTCCGACCAGCACCGTGGCTGGTTCCATTCGTCGCTGCTGACCGGCTCGGCCATCGACGGCCACGCGCCGTATCGCCAGTTGCTGACCCACGGCTTCACCGTGGATGCCCAGGGCCGCAAGATGTCCAAGTCGATCGGCAACGTGGTCGTCCCGCAAACGGTCATGGACAAGCTCGGCGCTGACATTCTGCGCCTGTGGGTCGCCTCGACCGATTACTCCGGCGAAATGGCGGTCTCGGACGAGATCCTCAAGCGCACCGCGGATGTCTACCGGCGTATTCGCAACACCGCACGCTTCCTGCTCTCCAACCTCAACGGCTTTGATCCGGCGAAGGACAAGGTGGCGTTTGGCGACATGCTGGCGCTGGACCGGTGGGTGGTCGACCGTGCCGCGCAGTTGCAGGGGCGTATCGACACCGCCTACGACGAGTACCGCTTCCTGGATGTCTATCAGCAGGTGCACGGTTTCTGTGCCCGTGAGCTGGGCGGCTTCTATCTGGATGTGATCAAGGATCGCCAGTACACCACCCAGGCGGATTCGCTGGCCCGGCGCAGCGCACAAACCGCGCTTTACCACGTGGTCGAGGCGCTCTCCCGCTGGATCGCCCCGATCCTGTCCTTCACCGCTGAAGAGATTTTTGAGCATATTCCCGGTGAGCGCGGCGACAGCGTCCTGCTGGAAACCTATTACACCGGCCTTGAAACGCTGGATGATAATGCCGCGATGGGGCGTGGTTTCTGGGAGCAGGTGCTGGAAGTCAAGCACGCGGTCAACAAGTGTCTGGAAGATGCCCGTAATGCGAAGGTGATCAAGGGCAGCCTGGCGGCGGAAGTCACGCTTTACGTGAGCGACGAGCTCAACGCGACGCTGACCAAGCTGGGCGACGAGCTGCGCTTTGTGATGCTGACCAGCGAGGTAACGCTTAAACCGCTGGCTGGGGCCCAGAATGCTGAAGCCACCGAGCTTGAAAGCCTGAAGGTCGCGGTGGCGCAAAGCGAGCACACCAAGTGCGAGCGCTGCTGGCATCATCGTCCGGACGTAGGCACCCATGAGGCGTATCCCGATCTATGCGGCCGCTGTATCAGCAACCTCCCCGAAGGCAGCGGCGAGATTCGTGACTATGCCTAACGCGCCCCATACGCCTGATACCCCTTCGCAGCGGCCGCCGATGCACCGGCCGCTGCGCTGGCTGTGGCTGGCAGCAGCGGTGGTCGTGCTGGACCTGTCGACCAAGTATCTGGCCAGCAGCCTGTTGAGCTACGCCCAGCCGGTGGAAGTACTGCCGTTTTTCAACCTGACGCTGTTGCATAACCCGGGAGCGGCGTTCAGCTTTTTGGCCGACCATCCCGGCTGGCAGCGCTGGTTCTTTGCGATTATCGCGATTGGCGCAAGCATCGGCCTGAGCATTTGGCTCGCGCGGATCAAGGCTGACGAAAAGCTGCTGGCCGTGGCGTTGCCGCTGATCATCGGCGGGGCGCTGGGCAACCTTTTTGACCGGCTCGTTCACGGCTATGTGGTCGACTTTCTGTCCTTTCACGCGGCGGGCTGGTACTACCCGGCATTTAACGTGGCGGATATTGGCATTACCCTGGGGGCTGCCGGGCTTATCTGGGAGTCGGTAATGGGCGAACGGCGACGCAAAAAAGCCCAGCGGCCCTAACCTCCCTCAACAGCGAGTAACGCAATGAGCGATTATTTAATTGATGACGGTATGGAAGTGTCCTTGCACTTCACGCTCAAGCTGGAAGACGGCACGGTGGTCGATTCGACCAAAGAGAAAGTGCCCGCTACCTTTCAGTATGGCGACGGCAATCTGCCCCCCGGCTTCGAGCACCCGATCAAGGGCATGGCGGCGGGGCAGGAAGGCAGTTTCGAGATTACCCCTGAACATGCGTTCGGCCAGCATAACCCGCAGAATATTCAAACGCTGAAGCGTGACGACTTCGGTGATGAAGTCCCCGAGATTGGTATGGTGATGTCATTTGCCGATAAAGCGGGAACGGAATTGCCAGGCGTGGTCAAAACGATCGAGGGAGACCGGATCGAGGTCGACTTTAATCATCCTCTGGCGGGGCGTACCCTGACGTTTGAGGTGGAAGTGCTCGACGTGAAGCCGGTCACGACACACTGAGAGCCCACCTATCTGCAGGGGCGATATTCATCCAACGGTGTTCAGCATCAAGGCGCGACTTATGCAATCACAGCAGCAAACACACCCCATCGAGATCAAGCTGGCCAACCCGCGAGGGTTTTGCGCGGGAGTCGACCGTGCCATCGATATCGTCAACCGGGCGCTGGATGTGTTTGGGCCGCCGATCTACGTCCGCCACGAAGTGGTCCATAACCGTTTCGTGGTGGAAACGCTGCGTGAGCGCGGCGCGGTGTTCGTCGAGGAGCTGCACGAAGTACCCGACGATGTGATCGTGATTTTCTCCGCCCACGGCGTCTCCCGTGCGGTACAGCAGGAAGCCGAAGAGCGCGGCCTGAAAGTCTTTGACGCCACCTGCCCGCTGGTCACCAAGGTGCATCTTGAAGTGCTGCGCTACGCCAAGCGCGGCCAGGAGTGCATCTTGATCGGCCACCAAGGCCACCCGGAGGTCGAGGGCACCATGGGGCGTTACGATACGGCCAGCGGTGGGCGCATTTATTTGGTGGAAGACGAGCACGATGTCGCCAACCTGGAGGTTAAAGACCCAAGCCAGTTGGCCTTTGTGACGCAAACGACCCTGTCGATGGATGACACCGCCAAGGTGATCGATGCGCTGCGCGACAAGTTCCCCGAGATTCAGGGGCCGCGCAAGGACGATATCTGCTACGCCACGCAGAATCGTCAGGACGCGGTGCGTGAACTGGCTGCCGATAGCGATCTATTGCTGGTAGTGGGTAGCCCCAACAGCTCCAACTCGAATCGCCTGCGCGAGCTGTCCGAGCGTATGGGCACGCCCGCTTACCTGATCGACAATGCCGAGCAGATCGAGCCCCAGTGGTTGAATGGCATCAACCGTATCGGCGTAACCGCCGGGGCGAGCGCGCCGGAAGTGCTGGTCAAGGGTGTCATCGAACGCCTGCAGACCATGGGCGCCACCGCGCCCCAGGAACTGCTTGGCCGGGAAGAGACGATTACCTTCTCGATGCCCCGTGAACTGCGCGAGCAGGTGATCGCCAGCAGCTAATACCTGGCAGCCAATCCAAGCCTACGTAATGCAATGCGTATGGGTTTGCGACATACTGAAATGGTATGAGTCAACCAATACAGGAGCAACGCCGCTTGCATTACGTCTCTCATCCCCCCTTGTTACGTCACGGTCAGCGCGGCTTTACCCTTATTGAATTAATGATCGTGCTGGCCATCATCAGCATCGTGGCGGCCATTGCCTACCCCAGCTATACCCGCTATGCACAAAAATCGCTGCGCACCGACGCCCATGCGGGGCTCATGCAGGCGGCGTCCGAGCTTGAGCGGTGCTACACGCGCACTTATGCCTATGCCGCGAGCTGTCTGGAAACGAAACAGTCACCTGAGAAAAACTATGCCATTGGGTTTTCCAGTGAGGGTGGAGACGGTGGTTATACATTGACGGCAACGACCAGGAACGGCCAGGACGATGGCTGCGATGAGCCGTTGACCCTGGATGCCAAGGGCACGCAAGCACCCGATGAGTGCTGGTAGGCCTATGCCTCAACGCGGCTTTACCCTCATTGAGCTGATGATCGTGCTGGCTATCGCAGCATTGTTGCTGCTGCTGGCGGCGCCCGCTTTCACTACGTTCATGGCACGCCAGCAACTGGCCGGTGATGTTAACCAGCTGCAATCGGTGCTGACCTTTGCCCGTAGCGAAGCGATCAAGCAGCGTAAGCCCATCACGGTGGAATTTTCCCCGCCCAACGAACTCAACGCTGCGCGCCGCCCTGAAGCGTGCAACGACGCCCCGTGGTGTTACTGGGCCGAAAGTGCTCAAGACGGCGGAGAGGCGAGCGTCATGCGCGTAGGGCAAACCGACAATATTACCCAGCCCGAAGGCAGATTCTCTTTAGTGTTTGAAAGCCTGGGCGATGCGGATGTCAGCGACTGTGATGACGGTGATGGCCAGTGCGAGATTACGCTCTCGGGAGGCGCTATCGACCCTGTGACGATTCGGGTTCGTGAAACCGGCAGCCTGCGCAAGGTGCCCTTATGATGTCACAGCGTGGCTTCAGTCTAGTTGAAGCACTGATTGCACTGCTGGTGTTGTCGCTGGGCCTGATGGGCGTGGCCGCCATGCAGCTAAAAGCCCTGCAAAGTGCGACCCAGGGTTACCAGCGCTCGGTGGCAAGCGTCGCCGCCGTCGACGCCCAGGAGCGAATGTGGGGGCAGTTGGCAAAACTTGAGCCTAGTCAAAATTGCGATGATATCGACCTCGGGGCGGTTCAAACAGCCTGGCAAAGCCACTGGTTTCAGGAGGAAGACCATTCGCCGCTGCGCAACGCCGTTGAATCGCAAAGCGATATTACCCGGGAGAGTGGAGGTAGCAGTTGCCAGTTCACGGTCACCCTGGTGCTGGGCAGCGGTGATAACGACAAGTTGGACTACCGCTTTCGCCTGCCTAGCCTGGAGGACCTGGAATGAGGCACGCTCAACGCGGGTTTACCCTGGTAGAGCTGATGGTAGCGATGGTGATCGGCACCATCATCATTCTGGGGGCAGGGCAACTGTTTCTCACTACTTTTCAAACCTTTCAAAACGTCGACAAGATCAGCCGCAAGCAGGAAAACCTGGTATTTATCGCCCAGCGCGTTACCCGCGAGATCCGTCAGAACGGCCCCGGGCGCTTCACGCTTGAATGTGAGTCAGAGCAGGTGCAGGAAAAAGACCAGTGCACCTGCACCGTGGCAGATACTGACGAGGGCAACCAGCCGTTGGTCAGTTTCCGCAAAGACCTTGCCAGTGATGCTATGGCCAGCCAATGCGAAGAGCCGGTACGCGATCTCGGCGAGCCCTTAGAGAGTAATGATGCTCTTTATCGCGTGGCATTACCTATCGAAAATAATGGTGAGTCGCTCATCTTCCATGTCGCTCATCGCGCAGCGGTGCTGGATATTGAAAATGCGGGAAATGGCGGTAATGGCAGCGATGGTGGGAACGGCAACAATGGCGGGAATGATGGCAACAACGGAAACAACGGAAACAACGGAAACAACGGAAACAACGGAAACAACGGCAATAACGGCAATAACGGCAATGGTAATGGTAATGGTGGAAACGCTAATGCGGGCGGACGTGGTAACCCTAATAACTAGGTAAATGCATATGAAACAACAAGGAGCGGCATTAGTGATCGTCATGGCTCTGCTTGCCGGCGCCATGACACTTGGTCTCTCAGGTATGCAAACTGCCTTGGTAGATGAGCGTTTGGCGGGCAATTATCGTGCTGCCACCTTGGCACAAATGGCGGCAGAGTCCGGGGCGATTGTCAGAGGCGAGAAAAATTCAACAATTGATAGTGATGTGAGCTGTGAAGCGCTGAAAAAATCAGTTCAACGTAATGCCGCCGCGTCCGCAAATTTTTCAAAATTCAATGCCATTGAGTCGCCGGCTGGAAATAGCGATGTCGTGGCAGGGTATTATTTTGCCGAATGTCAAAATGCCGGCAAAAGCTCAGAGCTCATTGTTGGGCAAGTTAAACGTAATGCAGATGTTTCGGTGAATGAGTTCATAGCCGTCGATTATTATGTGCTTTACCCCGATGCAAGTGGAGGTTCTTCTCCTGGTGAAGGAGGCGGCGGTAATAATAGCTTCGGTAGCGGAGCGGTCGTGGCAGGCAAGGGGGGCGTTAGATTAACGGGAAGTGCCCGTGTGAGTGGAGGGATAACGACAAGCGGTGACGTGGAAATTAAAGGCGGTGCTTCGGTGCCAGACTCAATTGATGCGGCTGGGGTGATTGATTCGCCAAACTACTGGGATGAAGATGACACACAAAATTTCCGGGAAAATGTTTCTTTTGACTCGGTTCAGCAAGATCCACTGAGTATTGAAGAGGTATATGCCTCTTTAGATAGAAAAACAGAGGCGCTGACAGAAGGCCCTTATGCATATGGCGATGTTCGCGTTGGGAGATATCCTTTAGTTGACGCCACAATAAGCGGCAATGGGCTTGTTGGTTTTAATGAGTCTAAAAAACCCGGTGAAAATCAAGTCATGGTAGAGGCTGAAGATTACGACGTATCAGAAGTGCCTATGATAACGGGTAATTATCCTGTAATGAGAACGAGGAACTTTAACCAAACAAACGGCAGCCTAACAGTAACAGGGGATGCCGTGCTTATCGTGGATGGCGACCTAACCCTTGGAGGCGGTGGTGATGAAGGGCTTATATTTGCAGGGGATAGTTCCTTAACAGTTCTGGTGACAGGTAATGTAGATCTAAAAAGTTCGTTGCAGATGCAAAATTTATCTGTGAAGACCGAAAGCGGGAAGCCAAGGTTCGCTATTTACTCATTGGGTGAAAACGTCAAAATTGCTGGAAGCTCCCAGGCGATGGCCATGATTTATGCGCCCTTTGCCTCTGTTGATATTCTTGGCAGTGGTGGTTTGAGGGGCGCTTTATGGGGAGAAAGCGTGGATGTAAGGGGTGCTGGCCGCATTATCGGTGAACGAAGTTTTATTGATGGTTCTGGTAGCGCAACTGACGGATCGGGAAGCAGTACCTGGGCTCCATTTTAGTAAAGGCTATTAAGGGGTTGAGGACGCCTCTACTTGCAATATCCAGCATGGTAGACTCCAATGCTCGGTTTGTTCCGCATTATTCCAGTGATAGGCTAACTTCCAATGAGTCAGACCCGTGTCCTTACCGGTATCACCACGACCGGTACGCCCCATCTGGGCAACTACGTCGGGGCGATCAAACCCGCCATCGAGGCGAGCCAGGACCCCAGCGTGCAGTCGTTCTACTTTCTGGCTGACTACCACGCGCTGATCAAGTGTCAGGATCCCAAGCGCGTGCAGCAGTCGCGGCTGGAAATCGCCGCGACCTGGCTGGCGCTGGGGCTGGATACCGACAACGCCATTTTCTACCGCCAGTCGGATATCCCGGAGATCCCCGAGCTTACCTGGATGCTTTCCTGCGTGTGCGCCAAGGGGTTGATGAACCGTGCCCATGCCTACAAGGCCGCCGTGGCCGAGAACGAAGAGGCGGGTAACCAGGATCCGGATAAGGGCATCACCATGGGGCTGTTCGGCTACCCGGTGCTGATGGCGGCGGATATCCTGATGTTCAACGCCAACAAGGTGCCGGTCGGGCGCGACCAGATCCAGCATATCGAGATGGCGCGGGATATCGCGGGGCGTTTCAACCACCTGTACAAAGGCGACTATTTCACCCTGCCCAATGCGGTTGTGGACGAAAAGAGCCAGGTACTCGGTGGGCTGGACGGGCGCAAGATGTCCAAGAGCTACAACAACACCATTCCGCTTTTTGTCGCCGAGAAAAAGCTGCAGAAGCTGGTGCGCAAGATAAAGACCAACTCGCTGGAACCCGGCGAGCCGAAAGACCCGGATACCTGCACGCTGTTCCAGATTTATGCGGCCTTTGCCTCGACCGAGGAAACGGCGGCCATGCGCCAGCAGTATGCCGACGGTATCGGCTGGGGGGATGCCAAGAACCAGGTGTTCGAGTACCTCAACGCCCACCTGGAAAAACCCCGTGAGCGCTATAACGCCCTCATGGAAGACCCCGGTCATATTGAAGCGGTGTTGCAGAAAGGGGCTGAAAGAGCGCGGCAAGAAACGGCGGTGACCATGGATAGGCTGCGGGCTGCCGTAGGGCTTGGCCGTTTCCACTAAAACGAGGTGATGGCGTGCGTCTGCAACGTGATAAAAGCTTACTGCTGATGGTCGATTTTCAAGCCGGCTTAATGCCGGTGATTGACGGCGGTGACCAGGCCATTGCCGAGGCTCATTGGCTGTATGGCGTGGCGGATGCCCTGGACATCCCCGTATGGCTGACCGAACAGATGCCCGAAAAGCTGGGCGGTACGGCACCGGCACTATTGGAAGCACGGCAGGCGCCAACGATTTGGCAGAAGCAGCACTTCGGGGCGATGGAAGAAACTGAATTTCGTGAGGCGCTGAGCGACTCGGGCAGACAGCAGGTAGTGCTATGCGGCACCGAAGCGCATATCTGTGTCCTGCAAACGGCGCTGGGGCTGCTGGAGGAGGGCTATGCGGTCTACTGGCTGACGGAAGCAACGGCCAGCCGCCGAGTCGAGGAGGCCGTCTTGGCGCGCGAGCGGGCCTGCGCCCTGGGGGCGCAGGCGGTCTCGGCGGATATGGTGGCTTATGAGTGGCTTCACCGCTGCGATACCGCGTCTTTCAGCGCCGTGCATCGCCAGTTCCTGAAGCCGCGTGCCGATAGAACCGTCCGCTTTTTCTAGCGGGAACCTTAACGATCCGATTCGCGGCGGGTGAAGACAAAGGTGTCGCCCTGGGACGCAGCGGCATCGAACCGATAGCCTGCCACGTCAAAGTCTTTCAGCCCCTCGGGGTCGTTCACCTGTTGGCGAATGATCCAGGCACTCATCAGGCCGCGCGCCTTCTTGGCGTAGAAGCTGATGATCTTGAAGGTGCCGTTTTTCTCGTCTTTGAACACCGGCGTAATGATCCGGGCATCCAGCTTTCCGGCATCCACGGCTTTGAAATACTCGTTGGAAGCCAGATTCACCAGTACCTTGGAACCGCTGTCGGCAATCGCCGCATCAAGCGCTGAGGTGAGCGTGGGCTTCCAATAGGCATACAGATCCTTACCCGCCGGGTTGGGCAGCTTGGTGCCCATCTCCAGCCGGTAGGGCTGAATCAAATCCAGTGGGCGCAACAGACCATAGAGCCCCGAGAGGATGCGCAGGTGCTGCTGGGCATAGCGGTTTTCAGCGTCGCTGAAGGTATCGGCTTCAAGCCCGGTGTAAACATCGCCCTGGAAGGCCTGTGCCGCAGGCTTGGCGTTTTCCAGCGAAAACGGTGGCTGCCAGTCGGCAAAGCGTGCCGCGTTCAGCCCCGCCAGTTTATCGCTGACGCCCATCAGGTCGCTGATTTGCTGTGGCGAATAGTCGCGCAATATATCGATGAGTGTTTGGCTGTCGGTCAGAAAATCCGGCTGGCTGACGTCGTGGGTGGTTGAAGGGGTTTCAAAATCCAGTGTCTTGGCCGGCGAAATAACGCTCAACATGGCAGATTCCTTGGGACGTCGCAGAAATAATGATCCGTATTATACCAAGCCTCGGCGATGGCCGAGGCTATAAGGTCGATAGCGTTGTCTGCCATCAAGGGCAGGGGTTGGGCATACGGCGATGGATATCGTCGATCGCTTCCAGCAGTTCGTCGTCGAGCTTGAGGCTTTCGCTGGCCAGGTTGCTTTCCAGCTGTTCCATGGTGGTGGCGCCGATGATATTGCTGGTCAGGAAGCTGCGCGAATTGACGAACGCCAGGGCCATCTGCGCGGGGTCGAGGCCGTAGTCCTTCGCCAACGATACATAGGCCTTGGTGGCCGCTTCGGCTTCCGGCGAGGTGTAGCGCTTGAAGCGTTCATAGAGGGTAAGGCGACCTTTGGGTGGTTGGGCGCCATTCAGGTATTTACCCGAGAGCACCCCAAAGCCCAGCGGCGAGTAGGCCAAAAGCCCGACATCTTCGCGGTGGGCGATTTCGGCCAGGCCCACCTCGAAAGAACGGTTGAGCAGGTTGTAGGGATTTTGAATCGAGGCCACGCGGGGCAGGTCAAGCTGGTCGGAGAGCTGCAGGGCGCGCATGGTGCCCCAGGGGGTGTCGTTCGACAGGCCGATGGCGCGGATCTTGCCAGCGTCGACCAGCTCCTTGAGCGCACTCAAGGTCTCCTCGAGGGATGTGGCATCTTCTTCTTCGTTATGTGTATAGCCGAGCTTGCCGAAAAAGTTGGTGCTGCGGTCGGGCCAGTGCAGCTGGTAAAGGTCCACATAGTCGGTCTGTAGCCGCTCAAGGCTTGCGTCGATCGCCTTGAAGAGGTGGTCGCGGGTCAGGCGCGGCCCGCCGCGGATATGGTCAAGCCCGGGTCCTGCGGCCTTGGTGGCCAGGATGACATCGTCGCGTTCGCCGCGCTGCTTGAGCCAGCTTCCCACATAGCGCTCTGTCAGCCCTTGGGTGTCGGCCTTGGGGGGCACCGGGTACATTTCGGCGGTATCAATAAAGTTGATGCCAAAGGCGACGGCGCGATCAAGCTGTTCGTGGGCCTCGGCCTCGCTGTTCTGTTCGCCAAATGTCATGGTGCCCAGGCACAGTCGGCTGACGTGCATCCCGGTTCTGCCCAGTGGTCGCGTTTGCATGGTGGGTCTCCTAGTATGAACACAATGACCTGCGGAATGCGCGGGAATTTCAGCGCATCGCGTCGGGGTTGTTGGGCATGTTAGCGAGGCGTTCGCCAGGCAGCAAATAAGAGGGGTTGAGTCGTCGCCATGGCAGGCGTATGCTTGCCAGCCCATTGACCGGCCAAGGGCCGGTTTGTCGCGTGGTTGGTTGTCTCATAGAGAGTGACGGCTGGCCCAAGGTTTCACAAACAGGCAGGGTGGTTGGCCATGCCACAGGCATCATCTTTGTTCATTCGGCTCGAGTTTCGTCTGGCCGAAAGGCTGTTTCAAAATCGTTGGCTGTTGCCACGCTCACCGCGTACTCAGCGGTTGACGCTGAACTTGTTCAAGCGCTGCGCTGAGGCGGGCCATCCCGACGCGCTTTCTGTTTATGGCAACATGCTGTTACAGCGAAGCCTGTCGCCCCACGATAAAGCACGCGGGGCGCGCTATGTAATGGAAGCTGCCCATGCAGGCGATGTAAAGTCGCAATATCAGGCGGCTAAAATTTATGAGACCGGCTGCGCGCAGTATCCGAGCCGTGATGATTACGCGGTGACCTGGTATGCGCGGGCGGCACAATCCGGCCATTCATTAGCGGCTGAACGTCTGGCGCATGCCTACCGGGTCGGCGAGCTGGGCCTGGCGGTGGATGCCGATCAGGCCGCCTATTGGCAGAGCTTGGTCGCTGATCCGTCTGACCCTGTTGCGGCATGATGTGCCGCCCCTTTTTTCGCAAGTGAGGTCGTCCGTGTCCGAGACGCTACCGACGGTGTTGGATATTGAGGCGTCCGGTTTCGGGCGCGGTAGCTACCCGATCGAGGTGGGTATTGCCCGTCCCGACGGGACGACCTGTGCGTTTCTTATTCAACCGCTCGATGAATGGACGCACTGGGACCCCAAGGCTGAGTTGCTGCACGGCATCTCCCGGGAGCGCTTGCACCGCGAGGGTTTTCCTGTGCGTCAGGTGGCACGCTGGCTGAACGACGAATTAAGCGGGGAAGGCAAGGCGTATAGCGATAGCTGGGGGTACGACAATACCTGGCTATCGCTGTTGTTTCATCACGCGGGCATGCTGCCGGGCTTTCGCCTGGAAGCGCTGAGAATCCTGCTCAGCGAAGACCAGCAGGCGCTATGGAGCGATACCAAAGAGGCGGTCATCGCCGAGCGCGGTATTCACCGCCACCGCGCCGGTGAAGATGCGCGGTTACTGCAACTGACTTACCAGCGCACCCAGCAGCTTTGCCAGTAAGTATCGGGCTTTTTCTAACGATCCCCTGAACTTTCCAGCGCCTCTAGCAGCGCAGCGGGCGTTTCGGCATCGAGCAGCATGTCTCGCGTCGCTTGTGCCATGAATCCCTGCTGGACGGTACTGTTCAAAAACGTCAGCAGCGGCGAGTAGAAACCCTCGACATTGAGCAGCCCAAGCGGCTTTTCATGCAGGCCCAGATACCCCCAGGTCCAGATTTCAAACAGCTCTTCAAAGGTGCCGATGCCGCCGGGTAGCGCGATGAAGGCGTCGGCATTGGCGGCCATGGTGGCCTTGCGTTCGTGCATGTTGGGCACGCGGATCAGCTCGCTCAGGCCAAAGTGGGCCTGCTCGCGTTCGACCAGGTGATCCGGCATCACGCCGATCACCTCGCCTCCGGCGTCAAGTGCCGCATTGGCCAGTACACCCATCAAACCGACCCGGGCGCCGCCGTAGACCAGTGTATGACCGCGAGCCGCCAGGGTGTGGCCCAGTTCATGGGTGGCGTGACGAAAGGCAGGGCTATTGCCTTCCCGTGAGCCAAGATAAACGCAGATTCGGGACATCTTGCTTCCTTGTGCTGATGGGGCCGAGATAAAGGCTCAAGGCAGATAGGCGTCGACCTGGTAGTGAGCATCCAGCCATTGGCCAATCACATTGTTGCCGCAAAGGTGGTGGGCGTACTGGGTGTGCAGGCAGCGAACCTGCTGCCAGTTGCTGATGCCGCCAATACCGCGCTGGGTCAGTACCTCGGTGTAGCCGCGCTCGGCGACCTCGGCACGCTGAGCATCGCTCATCAGTGCCCAGCGCGTTTCAACGTAGTCGCGGTGGCTTTGCTGGTAGGCGGCGAGAAAGTCGGGGTCGTCCTGTAGCTGCTGCTCCAGCGACTTGATAACGCCGACGGCTTCAATGCGCGATATCTCGATTTTGAGCACGTCGGAGCACAGCCAGTAGAGCGTTGGGAAAGGCTTGCCCTCGACAACCGGGGCCATGCGCAGCACCAGTGGGGTGCCATGGCTGTCGGTCGCCGTCACGGCCTCGATGCCCTTGGGTGGGCGACCGAGTTGCTGGGTAATAATCGCCAGTTGGCGTTCGTCGGGTGCTTGATTGGTGCGAATCACCATGGGCGAGTCTCTTGCAGGCAGTCATCAGGTGTAAGGGAAATCGTGGTGCGCAGGGTTATTCCCGGACAAACTTGGTGGATCGGCCAACGGCGCGAAAAAAGCAGCGATTGAGCTGTTCCGGAGAGGCGACATAATGCCAGGTACGCTCACAGTATTCAGCCGCTCGCGCCATCAGTACATCGTACAGGCGGTTGAACGGCGCATCATAATCGTAGGGGTCGGCGCCGAACAAGCGGATATGCGGGTAATCGGCAAAGCGTTCCATGAAGTAGCGCTCAAGGTCGGCCTCGACGGCGCGGTGCTGGGCGGTGTTGTCCGGGTCTAGCCATAGATTGTAGCGGATCGCCATGGGGCACTCCTGGCCGCCCCGTTGCCGGGGCGTCGCGGTTCAGGCGGGGGCGGGCGCGTCCTGTAGATGGGCGGAGAGCGCTTCCCTCAATTCGCCTTCGATGGGCACGGTGCATTTAGCCTGATGATCGTACTGCACTAGAATGGTGTGCCCGACATTGGTTAACTTGCCATGCTGGCGCGCTTCCTGGGTGACAGTAAAGGAGCTGTTGCCCAGGCGCGTCAGGTAGGTACGTAATTCGATATCGTGACCATAAAACAGTTCAGCACGGTAGTCGACCTCCATCCGCGCCATGATCAGCCGCCAGGCGTTCGGGTTCAGGTCGGGGGTGAATAACCTGAACAGGTCGTTACGGGCCAATTCAAACCAGGCGGGAAGGCGTGTGTTGTTGATATGGCCCAGCGCATCAGTATCGTAAAAAGCAGGCTCGATGGTGCGGGTGAACATGGCGCTATCCTTTATGCTTGTTGTAGGTAACGGGTTGTTAGGTAACAGGTTTTCAGTAACAGATCATTTAACGTGGTGTTCGTCGCCAGTTGTCAGTGGCGTGGAAAAGCTAACCGTTGATCGATGACAGGCTTCAGGATTACCCCAAGCAAGCGCTTGGTCAAGTGCGCATGGCACGGCATTACACCAGGCGAAGCCCTTGCTGGTCCCGCCAGGCCGCTGCCAGCGCGTTTTGCAACGGGGCCTGCAAATGAGCGGGCAGCGCTTGGTGTGCGTCTTCCAGGTGGTCAAAATGGCGGTTGCGCAACCAGCAGTAAGCCCAGGCGCAGGCTTCGGCTTCGCTCTTGGGCACGGGGCGTGCGGGCATCTGGTTAAGCAGGAATACCGCCGTGCGCGGCGCCCATAATGGAATGTCGGTGTTCTGGGCCTGGCTCCAGGCATCCAGCGCATCGCCTGATGGCGTCTCGCTGGGTTCGCCTAGCTTGGCGACCCGTGCCGTCTCGGCCAGAATCAGTGCGAGCCGGTCAGCATCAGCCTGGCCCAGCGCGCGCCATTGGCGCAAAAGTGCCGGGCACCCTTCGCGAACCTTGGTATAAAAGTCATCTTGCGGCATGCTTTATAGCACCCCCGATTAGATAAGTGAGAGCAATGATGGCATTTGATTTTGCCACGCCCATTGAACGACGCCACCCCGATGAGGGGTGGGCATCGCAAAAATGGCACCGGTACGCCGATGATGTGCTACCCCTGTGGGTTGCGGACATGGACTTTCGCTCACCGCCCGCGGTGATAGAGGCCCTCCACGCAAGGGTGGCGCACGGCGTTTATGGCTACGGTGAAGTGCCTGATACGTTAACAGAAACCCTATGCGAGTGGAGCGCTAAGCATTATCAGTGGCCCATTCAACCCGAGTGGCAACAGTGGTTGCCGGGTGTCGTGCCAGCGCTGCATCTGGCGGCCTTGGCGCTGACGGCACCGGGTGATGGCGTGTTGACCGTTACCCCGATTTACCCGCCATTTCTGGCAGTGGCCGAGCGTACTGGCCGGTTGCCCCAGCAGGCAGCATTGGCCACGCCGGTCAGCGCCGACGATAACTGGCGGCTGGATATCGGTGCGCTGGAGGCCGCCGTAACCCCGCAAACGCGTCTGCTGCTCTGGTGTCACCCGCACAACCCCACCGGCCGCGTATGGTCGCATGGCGAGCTGGCCGCATTGGCGGCGTTTGTCGAACGCCACGACCTTTGGGTTGTGTCGGATGAGCTGCATTGCGACTTGCTGCTTGACGAAGGGGCGCACCACCAGCCGCTGGTGGCAGCTTTCCCGGCACTTGCCCAGCGCACCATTACGCTTTGGGCGCCGTCGAAGACGTTCAACCTGGCAGGCTTGACCACTGCCTGCGCGGTGATACCCGATCCCCACTTGAGGAAGCGTTTTGCCCAGGCCACCAAAGGCTTGCTGCCGGATGGCAACGTGCTGGGGTTGGTAGCAGCGGAGGCGGCTTATCGCCACGGTGACCCCTGGCGTCAGGCCTTGTTGGGGGTTCTACGCGAGCATCGTGCGACGCTCAAGGCGCGGGTCGCGACCTGGCCGGGAGTCGAGATGAACCCGCCCGCGTCGACCTACCTGGCGTGGCTGGATATGCGCCAGGCGGGCCTGGGTGAATCGCCGCAGGCGACACTGCTCAAGCAGGCGGGCGTGGCGCTTTCAGACGGGGCGGCATTTGGCCACCCTGGGTTTGTGCGGCTCAACTTTGGCACCACCGCCTCACAGCTGGAGGCGGCATTAACCCGCATGGATGCATTGCTAGCCCGTTAAACGATCAGTAAAGCAGGGCAAACAGCTTGCGACGGTAGGTGACCGTCAGCGGGTGATCAGCCCCCAGGGCGTCGAAGACCTGCAGCAGGGTCTTGCGCGCGGCATCGTCGTTATAGGCACGGTCCTGCTTCATTAGCGTCAGCAGCGCCTCCAGTCCGGCTTCGTACTGACCGTCCGCTACCTGGCGCAGGGCGCGCTGGTACTGGGCTTCGCTATCGGTGCGGTCGCCCAGGTCGGCAATTTCCTCGCTGGACAGCGCCTGTTCGCCGAACTCGATGCTCGCCCGAACGCCGCGCGCAGCCGGGGCGTCGCGTTCTTCCGGGGGCAGGTTGTCCAGCAGGTTGCGGGCTTCATCGCGGCGCCCTTCGCTGACCAGCGCTCGGGCAAGACCTACCTGGTAGGGGTAGTGGTCCGGGTACTGGCTGATCAGGTTTTGGTAAATGTCCCGTGCCCCGGCCGGGTCGCCCTCGTTCAGCGCCGCTTCGGCCTGCTCTTCCGGGCTGGGTGGCGCGTCTTCCGGGGCTGGGAAATAGCGATTCAGCCACTCACGCACCTGTTTTTCAGGGAGCGCACCCTGGAAGCCGTCGACCAGGCCGCCCTGGCTGATCAGCTTAACATCGGGTACTGATTGCACGCCCAGCTGGCTGGCAATCTCAGGGTTGGCCTGGGTATCCAGCTTGGCAAGCAGGAAGGCCCCACCGTACTCGACCGCAAGCCGCTCCAATACCGCCATGAGCTGTTTGGACGGCTCGGAGTCCGGCGCCCAGCAGTCCATCAGTACCGGGACTTTCATTGAGGCTTCGAGGACTTGCTGGATATTACCGGCGTTGAGGTCAATGATGACGTCTTCGGGGCGAACCGGCGGCTGGTCGGCACTGGCCTGGCTGTCCTGACCCGTATCAGGACTGGTCAATGCTTCACCGGTGCGAGGATCAATGATGGATGACATAAACGGACTCGCGATATAAGGAAATTTGACTCTTTATATGCAGCCGCACCGGCGAGGATTCAAGGTGAATCGGCTAAAAAAGCGTACCTGTCACCGGATGCTGCGTTTATATTCTTTAATGATATAGAAAATGCTGGATAAAGCATTTTACGCTATCGTTAGCTATCGGTAAGCTCGTCATTATTACTCATATCAACCAAAAGCGCCGGTTTCGCGACTGGCGCTTTTGGTGTTGCTGAAGGTGATTGTATGTCGACAACGACTGAAACCCCCGCCGCTACGTATCGCGTGCCACTTATCGCCACAGCGGCGATTGTGCTCGGCGCGCTGATCATCGGTGTGGTCTTTGAAGCCAATACCGGCCTGCTGATGATTGTCGGTGGGCTATTTGGCATGGTGCTTTATCATGCCGCGTTTGGCTTTACGTCTGCATGGCGGGTGTTCATCACAGAGCGGCGTGGGCGTGGGCTGCGGGCGCAGATGGTGATGCTCGCGCTGGCCGTTATCCTGTTTTTCCCGGCATTGGGCGCGGGCACCCTGTTTGGTCAAGAGGTGTATGGCTTTGTGGCCCCCATAGGTATTTCTGTGCTGGTCGGCGCTTTCCTGTTTGGTGTGGGCATGCAATTGGGGGGTGGCTGCGCTTCGGGTACCCTGTTCACGGCCGGTGGTGGTAATGCCCGCATGGTCATCACGCTGATCTTTTTCGTCGTTGGATCGGTGATTGGCACCGCGCACTTTACCTGGTGGCAAAGCCTGCCCGCCTTTCAGCCCGTTTCCCTGGTGAACGTGGCAGGCGCCGGTGGCGGTATCGCCATTAGCCTGGTGCTGTTTGCCGCCATTGCTGCGTTTACCGTGGTGATGGAAAAAGGCCGCCATGGCAAGCTCGAACAAGCCGCGCCGGTAGACAAGCAGGGCTATCAGCGCTGGCTAACGGGCCCGTGGCCGCTGGTGGCGGGCGCCATTGGCCTGGCGGTCTTGAACTTTGCCACCCTGGCGCTGGCGGGGCGTCCGTGGGGGATTACCTCGGCGTTCGCGCTGTGGGGCGCTAAAGGCTTCGAACTGCTGGGCGGCGACGTATCCCAGTGGGGCTATTGGCAGTCACCGGGTAATGCGGCAGCGCTGGGCGCAAGCGTATGGGGCGATGTGACCACGGTAATGAACGTGGGTATCATGCTGGGGGCGTTAGCGGCGGCCAGCCTTGCCGGGCGTTTCGCACCGAACTTCAGGATACCGCTGCGCTCGATACTGGCGGCGGTCATCGGTGGCCTGCTGCTGGGCTATGGCGCCCGTCTGGCCTTTGGTTGCAATATCGGCGCTTATTTCAGTGGCATCGCGTCCGGCAGCCTGCATGGCTGGCTCTGGTTAGTGGCGGCATTTGTCGGCAACATGGCAGGCGTCAAACTGCGCCCGTTATTTTTCACCGGTGAAGCCGCGCGCAAACCGACGGCGAAAACATGTTGAGAAGCCATTAGATAACGCCACTTTCAGCCTGTTTTTCTATCTGACGCCTCAACCTCGGTTGGGGCGTTTTTGTCGCTTTAAAACGCCTGTTTGCTACCTTTGTAGGGTGGGCATGTTACATTACGCTCAACGGCTGCAGACGCGCTATGTTGCTGCATTGCAATAGAAATTTGCTAAAAAACGAGAGTGCTTATGACCACCGCGAGCAAACGCCCCTTATACCTTCCTTACGCCGGTCCTTCCCTACTTGAAATGCCGCTATTGAATAAAGGCAGTGCGTTTACTCAGGAGGAGCGGTTGGCGTTCAACCTGATCGGCCTGTTACCGCAGAAAGTCGAAACCATTGATGACCAGCTTGAACGTGTCTATCGACAATACCAGCAGTGCCATAGTGACCTGGAGCGCCACATTCACCTGCGTGCCATTCAGGACGATAACGAAACGCTGTATTTTCGCCTGGTATCGCAGCACCTCGAAGAAATGCTGCCGATCATCTACACGCCGACGGTAGGCAAGGCGTGCCAGGAATTTTCCAATATCTACCGCAATCACCGCGGGCTGTTTATCAGCTACCCGGACCGCGAGCACATGGATGACATCCTGCGCAGCGCCACCAAGGACAACGTCAAGGTCATCGTTGTGACTGACGGCGAGCGGATTCTGGGTCTGGGCGACCAGGGCATCGGCGGGATGGGCATTCCCATCGGCAAGCTGGCGCTGTATACGGCCTGTGGCGGCATCAGCCCCGCGTACACGCTACCGATCATGCTGGATGTGGGGACCAACAATAAGTCGCTGCTGGATGACCCGATGTACATGGGCTGGCGGCACGAGCGGATCGGCCAGGAAGAATACAACGAGTTCATGGCGATGTTCATTGCGGCCGTCAAACGCCGTTGGCCCAATGTGCTGCTCCAGTTTGAGGATTTCGCCCAGGCCAACGCCGTGCCTTTGCTGGAGCAGTACCGTGACCAGCTGTGCTGCTTCAATGACGATGTTCAGGGGACCGCCTCGGTAGTGGTGGGAACGCTCCTGGCGGCTTGCCAGGCCCGCGGGCAGACCATTGCCGACCAGCGGGTGGTCTTCGTTGGCGGTGGCTCTGCCGGTTGCGGCATCGCCGAACAGGTGGTGGTGGCCATGCAGACGGAGGGCTTGACCGAGAGCGAAGCCCGGGCGCGCATCTACATGGTGGACCGCGAAGGCCTGATGACCGACGACCAGCCTTGGCAGCGCGATTTTCAACGCCGCCTGGCCCACGAGGCAGGCCTGGTCGCCAACTGGAACGGGCAAGGACTCGAAGAAACCATCGCACAAATCAAGCCGACGGTACTGATTGGCGTCTGTGGCCAGCGTGGGATTTTCACCGAGCAGGTGGTGCGCACCATGCACGCGGGCTGTGAGCATCCGGTGATCATGCCGTTATCCAACCCGACATCCCAGGCGGAAGCGCTGCCCGAGGACGTCATCCGTTGGACGGAAGGCCAGGCGCTGGTGGCAACCGGCAGCCCGTTTCCTCCGGTGGTCTTTAACGGCCGCACCTATCCGATTGCGCAGTGTAACAATGCCTATATTTTCCCGGGCATTGGGCTTGGGGTCGTGGCCGCCAGGGCATCGCGGGTCACCGATGAAATGTTGATGAGTGCTTCGCGGGCCTTGGCGCGTGAGGCACCGCTGGTCAAGGAAGGCAAGGGCGCGCTGCTGCCACCGCTGTCGCGTATTCGCGATATCAGTCAGTCCATTGCCTTTGAAGTGGCGGCCCAGGCGCAACAGAACGGGGTGGCGCTCAAGACCGGCGGCACCGAGCTGCGTGCCGCCATTGATCGCGCTTCATGGGACCCGGAATACCGCACCTACCGGCGGCGCGCTTTCTAGACCGTCATGCAAAAAAAAGCCCCCACGGAGTGGGGGCCAGCAAGCATTGGTCGGTTTCCCGATTAGGCTGCGCCAATCATGTTACGCAGCACGTAATGTAGGATACCACCATGACGGAAGTACGCCAGTTCGTTTTCTGTATCAATCCGGCACTTGGCATCAACGGTTTTTTCGCCATCGGCATTTTTGATGGTGACCTTGACGCTGCCGCCCGGGGTTAAATCGCTGAGCCCGGCGATCGATACTTCTTCATCACCGGTAAGCCCCAGCGTCTTGCGGCTCTCACCTTCCGGAAACTGCAGGGGGACCACGCCCATGCCGATCAGGTTGGAACGGTGGATGCGTTCGTAAGACTCGGCGAGTACGGCGCGAACGCCCAGCAGGCGGGTACCTTTGGCGGCCCAGTCACGCGAGGAGCCGGTGCCGTACTCTTTGCCGGCAATGACGACGAGCGGCTTGCCTTCTTCCTTGTACTTCATCGCGGCGTCGTAGATCGCCATCTGCTCGCCGCTCGGCACGTGACGGGTTTCGCCGCCCACTACGCCGTCGAGCATTTCGTTTTGGATCCGCACGTTGGCGAAGGTGCCGCGCATCATGACTTCGTGGTTACCGCGGCGCGAACCGTAAGAGTTGAAGTCCACCGGCTTGACGCCTTTCTCCTGAAGGTAGCGCCCGGCGGGGCTATCGGGTTTGATGGCGCCGGCCGGGGAGATATGGTCGGTGGTCACCGAGTCGCCCAACATGGCGAGCACGCGGGCGTTGTGGACGTCCTCGATGGCGTCCGGCTCGCGGCCCATGCCCTCGAAAAACGGCGGATGCTGGATGTAGGTCGACTCAGGCCACTGATAGACATTGCTTTCGGGTACCTTGATGGCCTTCCAGATATCGTCGCCTTCAAACACCTCGCCGTATTCTTTATGGAACATCGCGGTATTGACCTGCTCGACGGCGGTGGCGATTTCCGCCTGGCTCGGCCAGATATCCTTGAGATAAACCGGATTGCCGTCGCGGTCCTCGCCGAGCGGGTCCTTGCTCAGGTCGCACTGCACGTTACCCGCCAGCGCGTAAGCAACGACCAAGGGGGGCGATGCCAGCCAGTTGGTTTTCACCAGCGGATGCACGCGGCCTTCAAAGTTACGGTTACCCGACAGCACTGAGGCAACGGCCATGTCACCGTCGGAGATGGCCTTTTCGATCTCATCGGCAAGCGGGCCGGAGTTGCCGATACAGGTGGTGCAGCCGTAACCCACCAGGTTGAAGCCCAGCGCGTCCAGATCATAATTCAGGTCGGCTGCTTCCAGGTAATCGGTGACGACCTTGGAACCCGGCGCCAGCGATGTCTTGACCCAGGGTTTGGTGGTGAGGCCTTTTTCCCGCGCTTTGCGGGCGAGCAGACCGGCTGCCATCATCACGCTGGGGTTGGACGTGTTGGTGCACGAAGTGATGGCGGCAATCACCACCGCGCCTGGGTTGAGGTTGAAGTCCTGATCATCGAGCTGCACCGCCTGACTGGTGTCATGCTCAAAGCTGCGCTCAACCCCCACGGCGGTCTGGCCACCCTCGGAGGAAAGTTTTCCGTTGGCGGTCGGCTCTGCTTTGGTATCTTCCTGCATGAATTTTTCAAAGGCCGACGCCATGTCTTTAAGGGCCACCCGGTCTTGGGGACGCTTGGGCCCTGCAAGGCTTGCTTCGACCTCGGTCATATCGAGATGCAGGCTGTCAGTGAAGATAGGCTCGTCGCCCGGTTCGCGCCATAGCCCCTGGGCCTTCGAGTAGGCTTCGACCAGGTCAACCTGCTCGTCTTCACGGCCGGTCAGGCGCATGTAGTTAAGCGTTTCGTCGTCAACCGGGAAGAAACCACAGGTGGCGCCGTACTCGGGGGCCATGTTGGCAATGGTCGCCCGGTCGGCCAGCGGCAGGTCTTTCAGGCCGTCGCCGTAGAATTCGACAAATTTACCCACGACGCCTTTCTTGCGCAGCATCTCGGTCACGGTAAGCACCAGGTCGGTGGCCGTGATGCCTTCGCGCAGCTTGCCGGTGAGCTTGAAGCCGACCACTTCGGGGATCAGCATGGAGACGGGCTGGCCGAGCATGGCCGCTTCGGCCTCAATGCCGCCGACACCCCAGCCAAGGACACCCAGCCCGTTGATCATGGTGGTGTGGGAGTCAGTGCCGACCAGGGTGTCTGGGTAGGCAAGGGTGCGGCCGTCTTCCTGCTTGGTCCACACGGCTTTGCCTAAGTATTCCAGGTTGACTTGGTGGCAAATGCCGGTGCCCGGCGGTACAACGCGGAAATTATCGAAGGCTTGCTGACCCCAGCGCAGGAACTCGTAACGTTCTCGGTTGCGCTGCATTTCAATGTCGACATTTTCTTGGAAAGCGGCTGGGTTGCCGAATTTGTCGACCATCACCGAGTGGTCAATGACCAGATCCACCGGTGACAGCGGGTTGATCTTTGCGGGATCCTCGCCGAGCTTTTCAACGGCAGCGCGCATGGACGCCAGGTCGACCACGCCCGGCACGCCGGTAAAATCTTGCATTAGCACGCGGGCGGGGCGATAGCCGATCTCACGACTGGACTTGCCTTCTTTTTGCCAATCGACCAGGGCCTGCATGTCCTCCTGGGAAACGCTCTCGTCGTCGGCAAAACGCAGCTGGTTTTCGAGCAGAATTTTGAGTGTCTTGGGTAGCCGGTCGATGTTGCCAAGGACGTCTGCTGCGTCTGGCAGACTGAAATAATGGTAGGACGTATTGCCTACCGTTAATGTTTTTTCCGTGTCAGAAAGCTTGCTCATGCGATTCTCCTCTCTATTGCTTGGCGTTGCGCGATGCGCGCCGGTCACTGTCTTCCTTTCCTCTGGCTGATTTGGATATGACGACTATCAGTATGGCTCATCCGGGTCGTTACACCCGAACATCATGGCCCTTGGTTGTTATTAGAGGTGGGTCTGTACGCCTGCGGTTTCAAGTCGCAGCGACCTTTTTGCGCCATGCTGGCCTTGCAATCCTTTGTACTTGACGCCATTTCAGGCAGACTCTGTGCAAAATTATCAGCCGACTCTTTACAAGGTGGTGTCATGCAAACACGTCACGAGCGCTTAATCATTCTGGGATCTGGCCCGGCGGGCTATACGGCAGCCGTCTATGCGGCGCGCGCCAATTTGAAGCCGCTGCTGATTACCGGACTGCAGGCAGGTGGTCAGTTAACGACCACCACCGACGTGGATAACTGGCCCGGTGATGCGCAGGGCGTACAAGGTCCTGAACTTATGGAACGTATGAAGCTGCACGCCGAGCGTTTCAATACCGAAGTGCTTTTCGATCATATCCATGAGGTTAGCGTAAGCGATAAACCCTTTACCTTGAAAGGCGACAATGGTGTATATACCTGCGATTCGCTGATCGTGGCGACGGGGGCCAGCGCACGTTACCTTGGCCTTCCCAGCGAACAGCAGTTCATGGGGCAGGGCGTGTCGGCCTGCGCCACCTGTGACGGGTTCTTCTATCGTAATCAAGAAGTCGTGGTGGTCGGCGGCGGCAATACTGCGGTCGAGGAGGCGCTTTACCTGTCGAACATCGCCTCCAAAGTGACCCTGGTGCATCGTCGTGACACCTTGCGTGCGGAGAAAATCCTCCAGGACAAGCTGTTCGAAAAAGTCGACGCGGGGAAGGTCGTGCTGGAGTGGTTTCAGCAGGTGGAGGAAGTCCTCGGTGATAACACCGGGGTGACCGGCGTGAGGGTGAAGTCGACCAAAGACGGCAGCCTCAAGGATATTCACGCGCCGGGGCTGTTCATCGCCATTGGCCATAGCCCGAATACCGGTATTTTCGACGGCCAGCTGGATATGAGCGGTGGCTATATCAAGGTGAAGTCCGGCCTGGAAGGCAATGCCACGGCGACCAGCGTGCCGGGTGTCTTTGCCTGCGGCGATGTCATGGATCATGTCTACCGGCAGGCGATCACTTCTGCGGGCAGCGGCTGCATGGCGGCGTTGGACGCCGAGCGTTACCTGGACGGCATTTCAGGCTGATAGCCCCGCCTTGCCTGGCTAGTCGGGGCATTCGGTCGGTGAGGGCGCCATCCGCCAGCGTCCCAGTTGACTCAGAATCAGAGTGCTGCCCCTGGTGCGGGATTTCCCGCCCTGGGGGCAAAGGATAAATCGCCCGTTATAGCCGCTGCTGTGGCCCAGCGCATCATAGCGTATTCGCCGCCAACCCCGACTGTAGCGAACCTCGACGCGTTCGCTGGCCGGGAAGGCGCGCAGCACATCGGTCGACGCAATATCCGCCGTTTGATCCCCGCGAACCACCATCAGTGCCTTGCTCCAGTTCTCGCCGCAGCGCAACGTATCATGCATGTCGGCAACGGGGCACAGCGTGACCGGCTGGCGCTGGGTAATGGCCGTCTGGCGGGCAAAGCCAAGCGCCGTTTGCAGTCGATTGACTTCGCCGGTGCGCGCCGATCGTTCACCCAGCGCCTGAAAGCTGGGAATGCCCCAGACAGCGATGATTCCCATGATCAGCAGGGTGACCAATAGCTCCAGCAGGGTAAATCCCCGCGCCTTGGCATCGCTCATGCGGCATATGGATGGTTGATGCATATCGCCTCCTTGCGCTTGACCCTTGGATGCCCGCCGTTATGCTCGTGACTGAGCGGCAGGTATTGAAACCCTTACCTTAGGCGTTGCCGATACTTTTTTATGTAAGCCAAAGTGGACAAAGCGTGTGAGCGATTTCTTAATTGTGGGCGGCGGCGTCATCGGCATGATGACCGCACTCCAGCTAGCCGATGCCGGGCAGCAAGTCAGTCTGGTCGAGCGTGGCGACTGTGGCCGGGAAGCCTCGTGGGCCGGTGGCGGCATTGTCTCACCGCTGTACCCCTGGCGTTACGCTCAAGCCATTTCCCGACTGTCCCGCTGGTCGGAAGGCGCCTACCCAAGCCTCTCCCTGCGCTTGCTGGAAGAAACCGGCATCGACCCGGAGTACCGGCAAAAAGGGCTGCTGTACCTGAGTGTGGATGACCCAGAGGCTGCGCTTTCCTGGGCGCGTCAAATGGGTAAGCCGCTAGAGCGCGTCAGCGCCGATATGGTGCGGGCTAAGGAAAGCTGCCTGCCGCCAACCGAGGGAGCGCTATGGATGCCAACGCTGGGTAGCGTGCGTAACCCGCGCCTTGGCAAGGCGCTGCGTGCCCGGTTATCGGCGATGCCCAATGTGACGCTGCATGAGTATTGTGAGGTGAAGGATTTTGTACGCCACGGCGAGCGCATTGAGGGTGTAAGCACTGCCCAGCGGACGCTGACCGCGGCGCATACGATTGTCTGCGGCGGCGCCTGGGCCGGGACGCTGCTCAACGCGCTTGATGTGTCGCTGCCCGTGAGGCCGGTAAAAGGCCAGATGCTTGCCTACCAGACGCCGCCTGGCCTGGTAAAGCGCGTGGTGCTCAAGGACGGACGCTATGTGATTCCGCGAGCCGATGGTCTGCTGTTGGTCGGCTCGACCCTTGAGGCGTGTGGTTTCGACAAGACCACCGATCAGGAGGCTCTGATCTCGCTCCGCCAGAGTGCAGAGGACATCGTGCCAGCGCTTGCCGATTATCCGGTGGCGTATCATTGGGCTGGGTTGAGGCCGGGCTCGCCGGATGGCGTACCCTTTATCGGCGAACTGCCGGGATGGAAGAACATATCGGTGAACGCGGGGCATTACCGCAATGGTCTGGTACTCGCGCCGGCGTCAACACACCTGCTGGTGGATCAGTTGCTCGGGCGCCCGCCGTTGATCGATCCGGCGCCGTATCGGATGACGCCAGAGCGATTAACTGCCGGGTAGGCTATGGGTCGGTGTCGTTATTACGCTGGCTGCGTTGCTCCTGCAGGAAGCGGTCGCGGTGGGCGCTGGAGCAAAACCACTGTTCTGCTTCACGCAGCGCTTCCTCTTCGGGCAAATGCACGTCGCACCACCGGCAGCGTACCATATGGCCGCCGTCGTGCTGTTGGTCCTGATGCTGCTGGGTAAGGCGTTCACGCTGCCATTGCCGGTACATGCTGAAAAGTTTGAGACCGGCATAGAACAGTACCGCGAAAATGAGTAGCCGAATAATCAAAAGGTTCATCCTGTTAGCGCCCTCATGCAATTTGCAAGCGCGGCCTTTGCCTGCGAGCGGCCCTTGCGGGACAATGCGTATTGATGGTGTGTCTCCATTCTAAAAGATTCTCAAGAGATTTTATCGCCCATGCAAGATTTAACGCTGGTCATGGCTCAACTCGACCCCTTGGTGGGGGATATTCCCGGCAATGCCGCCCGCGCCATTGAGGCCGTGCGTGAAGCGCGCATCGAGCACGGTGCCGACATCGTCGTGTTTCCCGAGTTGTTTTTGTCAGGTTATCCGCCGGAAGATTTGCTGTTGCGTCCCTCCATGGAAACGCGCCTGCGTGAAGCGCGTGCCCGCATGGCCGAGAAGATGTCACGGGACGTGCTGGTGATCATTGGGTATCCCGGCGTTCGGGAAGGCCACTGTTACAACCTGGCAGGGCTGTTGTACAACGGCCAATGGGAGGCCGAGTATGCCAAGCAGGCGTTGCCCAACTATCAGGTGTTCGACGAGCAGCGCTACTTCACGCCGGGCACCGAGACGCTGGTGCACGAGCACAAAGGGGTGAAGCTGGGCATCGCCATCTGTGAGGACTTGTGGGATGGTACGCCGATCAAAGCGGCGGCAACGGCCGGTGCCGAGGTGCTGATTACCCTGCATGCCTCGCCTTACCACCAGGATAAGCCCAGTGAACGCCTTCGCCTGCTCGAGCAGCGTGCTCAGGATGTCGAGCGGCCCATTGTCTACGTCAATACCATTGGCGGCCAGGACGAGCTGGTCTTTGACGGCGGTTCCTGCTGTGTCGATGCCCAGGGCCAGCTACAGGTGCTGGCGCCTTACTGGGAGGTCGGCTTGATGCCGGTGCAGTTACTGCAAACCAGTGCCGCGACCTGGGAGCCGCAACCCGGTGAGATAGAGCCTGAGGTCGAGCCCGAAGAAAGCCTTTACTGTGCCCTGGTGACCGGCGTGCGCGATTACGTCAATAAAAGCGGTTTTGACGGCGTGGTGCTGGGCCTTTCCGGCGGTATTGATTCCGGACTTTCGTTGGCGATTGCCGTGGATGCGCTGGGGCCGCAGCGGGTCCAGGCAGTGATGATGCCCTATCACTATACTGCCGATATTTCCAAACAGGATGCCGCCGAGCAGGCCAGGTTACTGGGCGTGCACTACGACATCATGCCCATCGAGCCAATGGTGGAGGCGTTCATGGGCACGCTGGCGGAAAGCTTTGCCGGTACCGAGCGGGATACTACCGAGGAAAACCTTCAGTCGCGCTGCCGTGGCGTACTGCTGATGGCGATTTCTAATAAAAAGGGGTTGATGGTCCTGACCACCGGCAATAAAAGCGAGATGGCGGTGGGCTACGCCACGCTCTACGGCGATATGGTGGGCGGCTACAATGCCATCAAGGATGTGTACAAGACCTGGGTGTACCGGCTGGCCCGCTGGCGCAATACTCAGTCACCGGCGATACCCGAGCGCGTCATCGAACGCCCGCCCAGCGCCGAGCTGGCACCTGATCAGCAGGATAGCGACTCCTTGCCCGACTATGACGTGCTCGACGCCATCCTGGCGCGCTATATCGAAGGCGACATGAGTGCCGAAGCCATCATTGAGGCAGGCTTTGCCCGGGAGGATGTCTATCAGGTCGTCAAGCTGGTCGATCGCTGCGAATACAAGCGGCGCCAGGCACCGGTGGGCGTGCGTGTCACCCCGCGTGGCTTCGGCCGCGACCGGCGCTATCCGATCGTCAATGGCTGGCAGCCCGGCGAGTAGTCGGGCATGACGGGGCCTAGTCGAGCATCGGTGGCGGTGCCAGGCTGCGCTTTACCATTTCGATAGCAGAGACCGGTTTGCTGAAATAATAGCCCTGGTAGGCGTGGCATTGGCGATCATTCAGGTGGCGCCAATGCTCCTGGGTTTCCACGCCTTCGGCGATCACGTTCAGCCCCAGTGCCTGCCCCATGGCAATGATGGTTTGCACGATTGCCATGTCGTCCGCGTCCTTGTGCAGGTCGCGGACAAACGACTGATCGATTTTGATCTGATCCAGCGGCAGCCGCTTCAGGTACTGAAGCGATGAGTACCCGGTACCAAAATCATCTATGGCGAAACTGATCCCCAGCGCTTTCAACTGATGCATGCGGGCAATGGTATCGTCTACATTACCAATCACCGTGCTTTCCGTGATTTCCAGCTTCAACCGTTGTGGTAGGGCGCCGCTCTTGGCGAGAGCGCAGCTTACGCTATCGACAAAATCAGGCTGCTGAAACTGTTTAGCGCTGACGTTGACCGCGAGTGTCAGGTGCGCGGTGCTGTCATCGTCGGCCCAGGCAACCAACTGCTCGCATGCGGCTTCAAGCACCCACTGGCCGATTGGCACGATCAGTCCGGTTTCTTCGGCCAGGGGGATAAAGGTGCCTGGCGAGACAAAGCCTTGTCGTGGATGTTGCCACCGAATCAACGCCTCTGCGCCAATCGCCCGACCGCTGCTATCGACCTGCGTTTGATAAACGAGTACGAATTCCTGACGTTCAATGGCTAGGCGCAGGTCACGCTCCAGCTCTGTCCTGGCTTCAAGTTCCGCTTGCACCGCCGGGTCATAAAACCTCAGGCCGTTGGGAGCTGACTGCTTGGCAAGGTGGGCAGCCGCGTTGGCATATTGAAACAGGTTGTCGACGCTATATGCAGCGCCGCCAAACAGGACAACGCCAATACTCGTACTCAGGAAATGCTCTCTTTCTTCCCACAGATACGGCTGGCCGAGAGCGCGGTGGAGCTTCTCGGTGAGCAGCTCGGTTTTCTCTGCGGCCTTCAGTTGATCTGCCGGTAATCCATCGACAATCATGACAAACTCATCGCCGCCTATGCGTCCAATGGTTGTCCCCTCGATGCCAAGGGCCGATAACCGCCGGGCAATTTCTTGAAGCAGGCTATCACCTGCCCGGTGACCGCAGCTGTCATTGATGCGTTTGAAGTCGTCTACGTCCAGGTATAGCAGCGCGCCGTAGGTCTCCGTCCGCTGGTTGGTGTCCAGTGAATGGTGAAGGTGCTCTTTCATTAATTGCCAGTTAGGCAGTTGGGTAAGGCTGTCGTAGTAGGCCAGCCGGTGTACCTTGCGCTCGGCCTCGCGACGCTGCTGCTCGGTTTTGCGAAACGATAGCAGTGCGGATGCAATCCGCTTCAGTGGCCCCCGATGACGTTGGCTGAGGCGTTGAATATCGGCAAAGTCAGGCAGTGCTTGGCGAGTGTTGGAGAGTGCCAGGATGGCATCGCCGACCATCACCAGCCGCCGGTTGATACGCCAGGCGGCAAAGACGGCGGCGACGACCAATATGCCCAATAACCCCAACCCTACCCAGACAAGGGTATTGATAGACCGGCTCAGGGTATGGAAGGTTTGTTGATGACGCTCACTCGCCCGCTCGGTGAGTGTTTCAAAGGTACCTTGAGTGAGAATCATGAAATGATTGAAGTTGGTTTCAGCTTCCTGCATGAAAAAACTGATGTCGGTCTGATTCAGCGTGGCGGCTTCGTTAGCCATTTCGATGAAACGGCGATATTTTTGAAAAGCTGACAGTAGCGTTTCAGCACTGTCGGCGTGCAGGCCATTGACCAGACCCGACGACGCCAAATGCTTGATATGCTGGCCCATTTCGTTCAGCTGGAGATGAATCTGGCTGTATTCGCTATAGCTATCGAATGCGCTGAGCTGATCGTTGTCGGCTTCCGCGAGAACCTGGCTGAGGCGTTCATGAAGGGCGCCGAGTCGGCGCTCGAAGGTGGCCATTTCAACCAGGTTGGCAAGGTCTTGTGATTGCGTCTGATGACTGTCGAGGAACTGTTCTCTGGCAATGTTCAGGGCCAGCATGCCCAGCACGAAGGCAGGAACGGCAAACATCAAGACGGGCAGCAGGAAAAACACGATAAGGCTTTGAGTGGGCTTCATGTCCGCCTCAGCACAGAGGGTCTAAAATAGAGGCTCCCTTCCAATCGGGAGCCTTCCTTTTGGTGAGCGCCTATCCGTGGCAATGAAAACAGCGTTCTTTAGCTTAGAAGCTTTCCCACTCGGGCTGGGGTTTCTGCTGGCGCAATGCGGTGCCAGAGGCGGCTGGTGCCGCATTGGCGGTGGCCTGAGACGAGGCCAGGGCCATCGCGTGGTCGGATCCGCTAGAGGGCAGCCTGAAGATGGACATGGCGTCGATCAGCTTATGAGCATTCTGGCGCAGGTTGTTGGCCGCCGTGGCGCTTTCATGTACCAGGGAAGCATTTTGCTGGGTAACCTGGTCCATCTCGGTAACCGCTTGGCCGACTTCCTGTACCCCGGCACTCTGCTCGGCGCTGGCATGGCTGATTTCTTTCATGATGTCGGTGACCCGACCAATCGCCGCCACGATCTCTTCGGTTGACTTGTTGGCGTCGGCGGCTCGTTCGTTGCCGTGCTTGACGCGCTCCAGATTGCTGGAAATCAAGTCATTGATTTCGCGGGCGGCGTCGGCACTTCGCTGGGCAAGTTTGCGCACTTCTTCCGCCACTACGGCGAAGCCGCGGCCGTGCTCGCCGGCACGAGCCGCTTCCACGGAAGCGTTTAGCGCCAGGATGTTGGTCTGGAAGGCAATGGAATCGATGGTGGAGATAATCCCGGCAATTTCCTGTGAGCTCTTGTTGAGGTCGTTCATGGTGTCGGCCACCTGACGCACGGCGTCACCGCCTTGTGTGGCTGTGCGGGAAGCGCTGGCCGCTTCCTGGCTGGCCTGCTCGGAGTTGTCGGCATTGAGTTTGACGGTGCTGTTGAGCTGCTCCATGGCAGAGGCAGTTTCTGCCAGTGCGCTGGCCTGTTGCTCGGTACGTGATGACAGGTCGTTGTTGCCCTCGGCAATTTGCTCGCTGTTGCTGGCGACCGCCTGGGCCGATGCCCGCACTTCGGCGACGATGCCCTGCAGCTGACGGGCCATCTCCACCTGAGAGGCCATGATGCTGCGCTTGTCGTCCTTCTTCAGACGCCCCTGGCTATTCAGCTCGCCACGCCCAATGGCTTCGGCAAACGCCTTGACTTCGTGGGGCTCGGCGCCCAGCTCACGCATCAGCTGACGGGTCATGAAGACCGCAATAAAGCCGCCTACCAGCAAGGCGAACACCGTCAGGCCGAGCATCTGCATCTGAAAACCTGAGGCGGTATCGCGAGCGGACGCAGTGGTGGCGTTATTTAGCTGTTCCTGATAATCAATGAACTGGTTGATGCGGTTGAGCCATTCAGCGTAGGCAGGCCCGGCTTCAGTCAGCAGTAACTGCTCAGCCGCTTGATAATTTCCTTGCGCATGGGCATCCAGTACTTCGTCGGTGAGCGCACGGGTTGACTCGGCTTGCTCTTCAATACGACTGAGCAAAGTTTGCTCTTCACTATTGTTTTGACCTTGCAGGTTAGCGTTCTCGGCAATAACGCTCTGCATGCCCGATGAGGCGCTTGCGTAGTTGTCCTGCAAGCGCTGCATGGTGTCCTGAAGCGCGGTAATATTGCCATCGCCAGTGAGGACGATATCGCGCAGCGCGATGGCGCGGTCGTGGACGCTGCCGCGCCAGTCGATCGCGTGACGCTGCTTTGCGCCGTTGACGTCGTTAATGATTGTGAGGTCACGGTCAATCTGGTTGACCTGGTAGATGCCAATGCCCGTCAATATCACGAGAAGCGCGAGGAGTGCTGAAAACCCCAGGGTAAGGCGTGTGCTGATCTTGGTTCCCGTGAACCGTGAGTTTGACAAAAGCATTGAGTTTCTCCTTAGGCACCGTTCAGATGCTTGATCATGTTGGTATGAGGATAGTAGTCATGTATATAGCTTTTGTACAATTTTTCACTGGCAGGTTTGATAGGTTTTTGAGATAACTCTATGATAAATAAGAATATAAAAATTAAAAAAAGCCACGCATTTGCGTGGCTTTTAAATGGGTCTTTGCCGAAAACTTGTACAGCGTGTTTGTTAGTTCACGTCAACGCTTGGCATAGCGGATACGCGCAGCGCTAATCGATATGCTTGGGCACAAACCGGTTGCCTTCCAGCTGGTCGTGGTTGGGCGCATTGTCACGCAGCACCGCGAGTACCTCATTGGCACGGTCGTCCATTTCCAGGCCCTGGTAGCCTTCCACCATGGTGGCGAGTGCGTCGTGAGTAGCGTTGGATTCAGGATATTTTTCGACCACCCAGCGACCGCGCTCAACGGCAGCGAGATAGGCGCCGCGGCGCAGATAGTAGTCTGCCACGTGCAGTTCATGGCGAGCGAGCAATTCACGCAGATACACGATCCGCTGCTGAGCGTCCGGCGCATACTCGCTTTGAGGATAGCGTTGAATCAGCTCCCGGAAGTCGCTGTAAGCATCACGCGTGGCCCCCAGGTCGCGCTTGGAGATATCGATCAAGCGCAGGCGCTCCAGGCTGAAGCGCCCCGCCTGCCAGGCAGACAGGCCCCGCAGGTAATAGGCATAGTCTACCTGAGGGTGGTCGGGGTGCAGGCGAATGAATCGGCTGGCGGCGGCGCGCGCTTCTTCCCAGTTACCATTCTCGTAATAGGCGTAGATCAACTCCAGCTGCGCCTGTTCGGCGTGCTCGCCAAACGGGTAGCGGGTGTCCAGCGCCTCAAGGCGTTCTACCGCGGTATTGAAGCGGTTCGCATCGAGAGCATCGCGCGCCCGTTCGTAGAGTTCACGCTCGGCAACGCCAGCGTATTCGTCCTCGTCGTAGGCTGTGTCGTTGTTGCCATTGCTGGCGCACCCAGCAAGTAAAGCAAAGCTTAAAGCAAACACGCCAAAGCGATTGGCAGCGGAAAAAACGCGCATCATCATCCTCGTTGCAAACAAGCCTCAATCACCGAAAAGCGACGATGGCCATGAGTAGAAATGGTAGAATAAGTCACAGTCAGCCCACTATAAATCACCTCGGCAAAAAACGCAGGCTTCGCATGACATTGCCGGGGTGTCGTCAAAGGAAATTATCCCATGCCTCGCAGTGTTGAAGCGACGCAACGCGTGCCAACCTCTTTGGCAGGTGCCCGATTGGACCAAGCGGCGGCCGAGTTGTTCAGTGATTACTCCCGTGAACGGTTGAAAGCGTGGATCAATGCCGGTGAATTGACGGTCGATGGCGAAAAAGCCAAGCCAAAGGCAAAGTTGCACGGTAACGAGACGCTCGTGCTGCAAGCGACACTTGAAGAAGATACGCGTTTCGAGCCTCAGGCGATTCCGCTGGACATCGTTTTTGAGGACGAGACGGTGATGGTGGTCAACAAACCAGCAGATATGGTGGTTCACCCGGCGGCGGGCAACCCGGATGGCACCCTGCTGAACGCCCTGTTGTATCATCACCCAGCCCTGGCGGAAGTTCCCCGGGCAGGCATCGTGCATCGGCTGGATAAAGATACCACCGGCCTGATGATGGTGGCCAAGACCCTGCCCGCTCAAACCGCCTTGGTTGAGCAGCTACAGGCGCGCAGTGTTTCCCGCCAGTACGATGCCGTGGTGATTGGCAAACCGATCGCGGGCAGCACGATCGATGCACCGATTGGACGCCATCCCAAAGACCGCAAGCGACAGGCGGTGAACGCCTCAGGCAAACCGGCGGTGACCCATTTTCGTGTGGTAGAGCGTTTTCGAGCGCATACGCACGTCCGCTGTCAGTTGGAAACCGGGCGGACTCACCAGATCAGGGTCCATATGGCCCACGCCCGCTACCCGCTGATTGGGGATCAGCTCTACGGCGGGCGCGCCAAGCTGCCGCCTGGCGCTGCGGGGCCATTGAAAGACATACTGCGTGAATTTCCCCGCCAGGCGCTGCACGCGCGCAAGCTGAGGTTTGTCCACCCTGTTAGCGGCGAAACACTGACTTTCCACGCGGGCCTGCCCGATGATCTACTAATGTTGTTGGACTACCTGCGCGACGATAGCGAGACCATGCGATGAGCGATGCCATTGACCTGAAGCCCACGCTGTTGGTGCCAGATTGGCCGGCACCGGCTAACGTGGGGGCGTTTGTCACTACCCGTGAGACAGGGCCCAGCCAAGGTGACTTTGCGGCCTTCAATCCGGCCACCCATGTGGGTGATAACGCCGACCATGTCGACCTGTGCCGTCGTTTACTCGGAAAAGAACTCGGCGATGAGCGTCCCTTGCTGTGGCTCAATCAAGTCCATGGCGCGCGCGTTCAGCAGGCTTTTCAGGCCGGGGCGCCAGAGGCTGACGCGGCGATTGCCAATGACCGCGACTACGCCTGCGTGGTGCTGACAGCCGACTGCCTGCCGGTGTTGTTTTGCAACCGGGCGGGGACTCAGGTGGCGGTTGCCCACGCGGGCTGGCGTGGCTTGGCAACAGGCGTTTTGGAAGCCACGGTCTCGGCGATGAACAGTGAGCCGGACGATATTCTGGTGTGGCTGGGGCCGGCGATATCGAACGCGCAGTTTGAAGTGGGTCCTGAAGTCTATGGGGCCTTTGTGGCAGCGCAGCCCGAAACGGCGGATGCGTTCGACCACAGTCCTTATCGTCTGGGGCATCACATGGCCGACCTCTACCGGTTGGCCCGCTTTCGTCTTGAGGCGTTGGGCATTCATCACATCAGCGGTGGTCACTTCTGCACCGCCTGCGAGTCACGCTTTTACTCCTATCGCCGAGATGGTGGCCGTACCGGCAGAATGGCCAGCGTGATCTGGATCAAGTAAATCAGCAGACCGTCACTCTTGCCCTTGAAACCTCCTGGCGCTGACGCCATTTAACTAGTCAAGCTAATCGTGATTAGCACGAATGACGACAGGTTATCGGGATACGCCGCACGTCCAAACGCGCGGCCACCCCCAGGAGGAAATTATGCGATTTGATAAATTTACCGCCAAGCTCCAGGCCGCCATTGCCGAAGCGCAATCGCTGGCCGTGGGTCGCGGGCACAACCAGCTTGAGCCTGCTCACTTGCTGCTGGCGCTGCTGGATACCAAAGATACCGGCATCAAGGCCCTGGTCGAGAAAGCCGAGGCCAGCAGCTCGCGTCTGCGCGATGGCTTGGTTCAGCAACTGGACGATTTGCCCAAGGTCGGCCAGTTCGATGGCGAAGTGCAGCCCTCGCGGGATTTGGTCAAGCTTTTCAACCTGACCGACCGCGAAGCACAGAAGCGTGGCGATCAGTTTATTGCCAGCGAGTTGGTGCTGCTGTCCGCACTGGAAATGAACAGTGCCATCACCAAGTTGATGAAGCAGGTCGGGCTTACCCGCAAAGCGCTTGAAGCGGCCATTGATAGCTTGCGCGGCGGTGCCAAGGTGGACGATCCAAACGCCGAGGACCAGCGTGAGGCGCTCAACAAGTACACCCAAGACCTGACTCAGCGCGCGCTGGACGGCAAGCTTGATCCGGTGATTGGCCGCGACGACGAAATTCGCCGCACCATTCAGGTGCTGCAGCGGCGCACCAAGAACAACCCTGTTCTCATTGGTGAGCCCGGTGTCGGTAAAACCGCCATTGTCGAAGGTCTGGCGCAACGGATCGTCGATGGCGAAGTCCCTGAAGGTCTGAAAGACAAGCGCGTGCTGTCGCTGGATATGGGCGCGCTGCTGGCGGGGGCCAAATTCCGCGGCGATTTCGAAGAGCGCCTGAAAGCAGTGCTCAAGGAGCTCTCTCAGGAAGAGGGCCGGGTGATCCTGTTTATCGATGAGCTGCACACCATGGTCGGCGCAGGCAAGGCCGAGGGCGCCATGGACGCGGGCAATATGCTCAAACCGGCACTGGCCCGCGGTGAGTTGCATTGCGTGGGCGCCACTACCCTGGACGAGTATCGTCAGAATATCGAGAAAGACGCCGCCCTTGAGCGCCGTTTCCAGAAGGTGCTGGTCGACGAGCCCTCGGAAGAAGATACCGTGGCGATTTTGCGCGGCTTGAAGGAGCGTTACGAAGTCCACCACGGCGTGGATATCACCGACTCGGCGATTATTGCCGCGGCGAAACTCTCCACGCGCTACATTACGGACCGTCAACTGCCCGATAAAGCCATCGACCTGATCGACGAAGCGGCCTCGCGTATTCGCATGGAGCTGGATTCCAAGCCCGAAGAGATGGATAAGCTCGACCGCCGCTTGATTCAGCTCAAGATGGAGCGCGAAGCGCTTAAGAAAGAGACCGATGAGGCGACCAAAAAACGCCTGGAAGCGCTCAATAACCAGATTCACGAGCTGGAGCGCGAGTACGCGGATCTCGATGAGATCTGGAAAGCCGAGAAGGCCAGTATTCAGGGGGCGGCGCAGTTCAAGGCCGAGCTGGAACAGGCCCGCATCGATCTTGAGCAGGCCCGCCGCCAGGGTGACCTGGGCCGCATGTCGGAGATCCAGTACGGCAAGATCCCTGAGCTGGAGAAGAAAATCGCCGAAAGCGCCGACAGCGAAACGGATACCTCAAGCCATCAGCTGTTGCGCTCCAACGTGACTGAGGAAGAGATTGCCGAGGTGGTTTCCCGCTGGACGGGGATTCCGGTCGCCAAGATGCTGGAAGGCGAGCGGGACAAGCTGCTGCGTATGGAAGAGGCACTGCATGAGCGGGTGATCGGCCAGGATGAAGCGGTCGAGGCCGTGGCCAATGCGGTGCGCCGGTCGCGGGCCGGTTTGGCTGACCCCAACCGGCCCAACGGTTCCTTCCTGTTCCTCGGTCCCACCGGGGTGGGCAAGACCGAGCTGTGCAAATCGCTGGCCAACTACCTCTTCGATACCGAGGAGGCTATGGTGCGCATCGATATGTCGGAGTTCATGGAGAAACACTCCGTGGCTCGCCTGATCGGTGCGCCGCCCGGCTATGTAGGCTATGAAGAAGGTGGCTACTTGACCGAGGCCGTGCGCCGCAAACCCTATTCGGTGATGCTGCTCGACGAGGTGGAGAAGGCTCACCCCGATGTGTTCAATATCCTGCTCCAGGTGCTGGAAGACGGGCGTTTGACCGACGGTCAGGGCCGCACGGTAGATTTTCGCAATACCGTGATCGTCATGACCTCCAACATGGGCTCTGACATCATCCAGCGCATGGGCGGTGGCGCTGGTGATGACCAGGACAGTAATTATGACGTCATGAAAAACAGCGTCATGGAGGTGGTGGGCAATCACTTCCGGCCTGAACTGATCAACCGCATCGATGAAGTGGTCGTGTTCCACGCGCTGGGTCAGGAGCAAATCCAGGCAATTGCCGGTATCCAGCTGGAACGCCTGAAGGCACGCCTGGCTGAGCATGACTTGAGCCTGGAAATCAGCGACGATGCCTTGGCACAGTTGGCCGTGGTGGGCTTCGACCCGGTCTATGGGGCAAGGCCGCTCAAGCGGGCGATTCAAAGCCGTATTGAGAATCCCTTGTCCCAGGATCTGCTGGCCGGCAAGTTCTCGCCCGGCGACACCATTCATATCAGCGCAGAAGAAGGTAAATTAGTCTTCTCTTAAAATTTACTTCTTTACCTGCCAGCCCCGCTTGACCACGTCTGCGGGGCTTTTTTTACCCTGAATCAGGCTGTTTGTCGGCTTTCGCTGGATCGAAGGTTGACAGGCTGAGGATGCTAATGGAATCTTGTGGGTTCCTGATTTGCGGGCGCGGAACCAACGGGTAACCCCCACTCCCCGCGCGAAGGGTAGGCGAAGGCCTCTACCCGCCGAAGGACTTCCGGGCTTGGGCTAACCGCCCGACCTGGCCAACGCCCCGACACGGCAAACCGCCGTGACAAGAGTGCAGGCCCTAACCGGGCCTTATGCCAGGGTTTGGCATCAGGTGCCAGCAATGGCTGGCAGCGGCATACCGCCGCACTCGACACCGTAGAATCGTCTGCGGATCGCACTCGAGACCTCCAGGGGAGAAACACTGTGGAACTGCTTTCCGGCGCAGATATGATTGCCCGCTTCTTGCAAGATGAGGGCGTCGAATACATTTATGGATATCCCGGCGGTGCGGCGCTGCATATATATGACGCGCTTTTCCGCCAAGACAAGGTGAAGCACATTCTGGTGCGGCATGAACAGGCGGCCACCCATGCAGCGGACGGTTACGCACGCGCATCGGGCAAGCCCGGCTGCGTGCTGGTCACGTCAGGCCCGGGGGCCACTAATGCCGTGACCGGTATTGCCACCGCCTATATGGACTCGATTCCGATGGTGGTGCTATGCGGGCAGGTAATGAGCCACCTGATCGGCGATGATGCTTTCCAGGAGACTGACATCGTCGGTGTGACCCGTCCCATCGTGAAGCACAGCTTTTCGATTCGTCACCCGTCCGAAATCCCGGAAGTGCTCAAGAAAGCCTTCTATCTGGCGGCCACCGGTCGTCCTGGCCCCGTCGTGGTCGATATTCCCAAGGACATGACCGCGCCTACCGAGCGTTACGAGTACGTCTATCCGAAAAAGGTCAAGATGCGCTCGTACAACCCGGTCACCCGGGGCCATACCGGCCAGATCAAGAAAGCCGTTGACATGATGCTCAAGGCCAAGCGACCGGTATTTTATACGGGTGGCGGCGTCGTGCTTGATAAAGCGAGTGAGGGCTTGACCGATCTGGTCAAGCAACTGGGCTTTCCCATTACCACGACGCTGATGGGGATTGGTTCGTACCCGCAAAGTGACCGGCAGTGTTTGGGTTGGCTTGGGATGCACGGATCCTATGAGTCCAACATGGCCATGCACCATGCGGACCTGATCATCGCCATCGGCGCGCGTTTCGATGACCGCGTCACCAACAACACATCGAAATTCTGCCCAACGGCGAAGATTGTTCACGTTGATGTCGACCCCAGCTCGATCTCCAAGACCGTGCGCGCCGACGTGCCGATCGTGGGCCCGGCGTCAAGCGTCATCAATGAGATGATCAGCCTGGTGCAGGGTCGGGAAGTTGCGCATCCGGAAGCGCTCACCGACTGGTGGCAGAAAATTGATGATTGGCGTGCTGAGCGTGAGGGCAAGCTCTATGAGCCGTCCAGCCCAGGCGAAGCGCTCAAGCCTCAAGAGGTGATCGAGGCGCTGTGCCGGGTGACACGCGGTGAAGCCTATGTCACGACCGACGTCGGTCAGCACCAGATGTTTGCGGCACAGTACTACAAGTTCGATAAACCCAACCGACTGATTACCTCAGGTGGGCTTGGCACCATGGGGTTTGGCTTTCCCGCCGCCATGGGCATCAAGCAGAACTTCCCGGATGATGACGTGGTATGCGTCACCGGTGAAGGCAGTTTTCAGATGATGATGCAGGAGCTATCGACCTGCAAGCAGTACGGTGTCGGCGTCAAGATTGTCAATCTCAACAATGCCTCGCTTGGCATGGTACGCCAATGGCAGGACTTGAACTACAAGTCACGCCACGCCCATTCCTACATGGAGTCGCTGCCCGATTTTCATATGCTGATTGAGGCTTATGGGTTTACTGCGATCACCGTGACCACCCTTGAGGAGTTGGAACCAGCGCTGGAGCGTGCGTTTGCCGACAAGCATGAACTGGTGTTTCTGGACGTGAAGGTCGACCCCTTTGAGCACGTCTATCCGATGCAGGTGCCGTTAGGCGCCATGCGCGACATGCTGCTGTCTAAAACGGAGCGTACCTGATGCGTCATATCATCTCGATTCTGATGGAAAACGAACCGGGTGCGCTGTCACGTGTGGTCGGGCTGTTTTCCCAGCGAAACTTCAACATTGAAACGCTTAACGTGGCGCCCACGGAAGACCCGTCGCTCTCCCGCCTGACGGTCACCACGGTGGGCGATGACAGGGTGATCGAACAGATCACCAAGCACCTCAACAAGCTGATTGATGTGGTGAAACTGGTGGACCTCACCGAAGGCAACCATATTGAGCGCGAGCTGATGCTGGTGAAGGTGAAAGCGCTAGGCGCTGCCCGTGATGAAGTGAAGCGCACGGTGGATATCTTCCGCGCGCAGGTCGTCGACGTGACGCCGAGCCTCTACACCGTGCAGATCACCGGCGATGCTGCCAAGCTGGATGCCTTCCTGCAGGCCATGGCGCCGGTGGGTATTCTGGAAGTGGCACGTACCGGGGTGTCGGGCATTGCCCGTGGTGACAAGGTGTTGTCGCTTTAAACAGCTGGTCGTTGATGCTGTTCAAGAAGGCCGCCCCTGTGAAGGGGCGGCTTTTTTTATAAGTGACGTTCTTCAACGAGCGCTGACGGTGGCCCAGAAGGCGTCGATCATGGGGTTTTTCAAGCGCCGGTTGAGTACGCATAATCCAACATCGTAGTGAGGTAGCTCAGGCTTCACGTTCAGCACCTGGACCCGCCCGGCCAGTGGGCTGTTATCCAGTACGATTTTCGGCACGACACCCACGCCAAACCCCAGGCCCACCATGCTGACGATGGCTTCATGCCCGGCCACCTGGGCATAAATCCGCGGCGCAATGCCCAATGCCTTGAACCAGGTGTTGGTGTGCTCCCTGGAAAGCCCCGCTTCAGACAGAATCATGGGCACCCGTTGCCACTGCGCGGCGGTCGAGCTTTCGGGTTCGAGGGGTAGCCAGTCCTGTGTCTCGTTGGGCGCAATGAACACTAACGGCGAGCGTGTGAGCGATTTAAAGGCCAATGCGCCAGGCGGAATGCGCGGGCGCGGCGTAATCGCCATATCGTCAGCGCCATCCAGCACGCGGGTCATGGCGTTGGCGGGGTCGCCGGTGTGCAGCTTGAGCTCAATGCCCGGGTGACGCGTGCGGACATCGCTTAACAACTCATACAGGAAGCTGTAGCTGGCGGTGACCGAGCAGTAAATACTGATTTCGCCGCGCAGTTGTTCGGTGGTGGCCGCGAGCGTCCGCTTTTGTGTTTCCCACTGTTCCAGCGTTTCTTTCGCATAGTGGTGAAACGCCAAACCTTGCGAGGTCAGGGTGACATGGCGATTGTCGCGCTCAAACAGGCGAGTGCCCAGTTCCGCTTCAACCTGTTGGATCGAACGGCTTAGCGTGGACGGGCTGATATGGCACAGTTCGCTGGCGCGACCAAAATGTAGCGTCTCGGCCAGAGTGGCCACGTGTTTGAGTAAGCGGAAGTCCATGGCAGGCCAGTATTCTCGGCTATATTTCGTAAAGTGAAATAGTATGTTGCAAACATAGCGTTTTACGCAACGGCGATGCTGTCGTAGAGTGATCTCAATGCCATATCCCAGTGCCGCGAAAGACGGCACGGGTGGCCATCAACGCTGAACCGCACGCTATTCAACTTTCTGATTCAACCTGCTTTTGGAGTTTCGCCATGCGCGTTTATTACGATAAGGATTGTGACCTGTCCCTTATTCAGGCCAAAAAAGTCACCATCGTTGGCTATGGTTCTCAGGGCCATGCCCACGCGAACAACCTTAAAGAATCAGGTGTCGATGTCACCGTTGCATTGCGCAAAGGTTCCTCGTCGGCGGCCAAGGCAGAAGGTGCTGGCCTGAAAGTGGCCACCGTTCCAGAGGCATGCCAAACCGCTGATGTGGTGATGATTCTGGCGCCGGATGAAAACCAAAAGGCGATTTACGAGCAGGAAGTCGAGCCAAACCTGAAAGAAGGCGCGACGCTTGCGTTCGCTCACGGCTTCAATATCCACTACAACCAGATCGAGCCGCGCAAAGACCTCGATGTCATCATGATCGCACCCAAGGCGCCGGGCCATACGGTCCGTTCCGAGTTCGTCAAGGGCGGTGGTATTCCCGATCTTATTGCCATTCATCAGGATGCGTCGGGCAACGCCAAAGAACTGGCACTTTCCTACGCTGCAGGCGTAGGTGGTGGCCGCAGCGGGATCATCGAAACCACGTTCAAAGATGAAACCGAAACCGACCTGTTCGGTGAGCAGGCAGTGTTGTGCGGTGGCGCCGTTGAGCTGGTAAAAGCAGGCTTCGAAACCCTGACGGAAGCTGGCTATGCACCGGAAATGGCCTACTTTGAGTGTCTGCACGAGCTCAAGCTGATCGTCGACCTGATGTACGAAGGCGGCATTGCCAATATGAACTACTCCATCTCCAATAACGCGGAGTATGGCGAGTACGTGACCGGCACCGAGGTCATCAATGAGCAGTCTCGTGCTGCTATGCGCAATGCGTTGAAGCGCATTCAAACCGGTGAATACGCCAAGATGTTCATCAATGAAGGTAACAGCAACTATCCGTCAATGACCGCGCGTCGCCGCCTCAATGCCGAGCACGACATTGAGCAGGTAGGTGCCAAGCTGCGTGGCATGATGCCGTGGATCGCCGCTAACCAGCTGGTTGATAAGTCTAAAAACTGATGGTGGTAAGCAGTTAACGCCACAGGGGTGACTGACGGGGTGCGCATTGGCGCGCCCCGTTTTGTATGGTGCGATTGTTTATGTGCGCTCGGGCGCAATTGGCTGGCTGATAAGTCTTCAGCGTGTAGAATGAAAGTGGTCACTGCTGTTCCCGTGATTTACTTTTAATGGATGAGACCTATGACCCAGGACGCTCGCGATCAAGAGCAACCAAGTTCAGATCATTCTGGCGAAAACCAGGCAGGCAATACGCGACAAGATACCGCTGACCAATCAGAAATAGGCGGCAATGAGGACTTGGCAGCAGCCTTTTTGCGCGACACGGAAGTGGTTGAAGAAGCGGTCGAAGATGGCAAAAAGGTTCGCCGCAAGGGTATCTACCTGCTGCCTAACTTGTTTACTACGTCGGCGCTGTTTTCAGGGTTCTTTGCCGTCGTGGCGGGTATCAATGGTGATTTTACAGCGGCGGCCGTCGCCATCTTTATTGCCATGGTGCTTGACGGCCTGGATGGCCGAGTTGCGCGTATGACCAATACAGAAAGCGCTTTTGGTGCCGAGTACGACAGTCTGGCCGACATGATTTCTTTTGGCATGGCGCCTGCGCTCGTTGCTTTTACCTGGATTCTGCAAGACATTGGCAAAACCGGCTGGGTGGTGGCGTTTCTCTACGTTGCTTGCGCGGCACTGCGTCTGGCGCGCTTTAATGTGCAGATCGGCAGTGTGGACAAGAAATGGTTTTTCGGCTTGCCCAGTCCCTCGGCCGCGGCCCTGGTGGCGGCGAGTGTATGGACATTCCATAGCTTCGATGCGGATGCTTTTGGTTTCAAGCTGCTGATGCTGGTGGTTGTGGCGGCGGCTGGCGTACTGATGGTCAGCAACATTCGTTATTACAGCTTCAAAGACCTCGACTTCAAAAAACCAGTGCCTTTCGTGGTTCTGCTGGCCGTGGTGCTGGGCTTTGTGATGATCTCCGTTGAGCCGTCTGTCATGCTGCTTCTGCTGTTCGGTGCCTATGTACTTTCGGGGCCTGTACTGGCCGTCATGCGCAAGGCAAAGCCGAAAAGGTAAATTTTTTTCGCACGCCCCTTGCGTCCCCGCCAGCAACACCGTAAAGTACGCATCCGCTGCCGGGGACGCACGGCGTTGCCAGCGGTGGTTGAGGTTGAAAACCTTGATTTGTCAGTAGGTTAGGCAAGCGGTTGGAAGAGTGAGTAAGACGAACATTTCCTTCGCTTCCGCCAAACAGTGATTGACAAGTCTTTAGAAGTGCGTAGAATGCTCCTTCCTCGCTTAGCAGCGGTCACGTCATGTTTTATGGCCCGCAAGCGACTGCTCTTTAATAATGTGATCAGGTAATTCATGTGGGCGCTTGCCGATGAGGGTGATAAATCACCAAATATCAAGGCAAGCGACTCGTCCAAGGTCTTCGGATCTTGAGAGAACGTTTGAAAACCTTGA
>NZ_JAMXSI010000014.1:0-88659 GCF_024124705.1 Halomonas sp. Mc5H-6 | reverse complement strand
AAGCGTGAACCACCTGATCCCTTGCCGAACTCAGCAGTGAAACCGCTTCGCGCCGATGGTAGTGTGGGGTCTCCCCATGCGAGAGTAGGTCATCGTCAGGCACCTATACCGCAGAAAACCCAGCCAATCGGCTGGGTTTTTTGTTTTAGGGGTCTCCCCATGGAGAGTAGCGGAGAGCCGCCCTCCGGAGCGCCGGCCGGGACATCGTTAGGCACCTATACCGCAGAAACCCCCGAGCACATCGTGCTCGGGGGTTTTTGTTTGTGTGACAGAAAAACAAACAATCACCATTCAATAGGTTCGCCTGCCCAGTCCCAGAAGCTGCCGGTGTCCTCAGGTGTGCGCTTGGCCATCACGCTGATCAATTGCTCGGCAACAAAGGTGGGGTGAAATAACTTATCGGAAGGAACGCGCGCTTGAAAGGGCTCGGATAGCGTTGTGTCGGTTGTGCCAGGGTGCAGGCACAATACGATAGACTGCTTGTTGAGCCGCGAAAGCTCGATAGCCGCTGTCTTCATCAGCATATTGTGAGCCGCTTTACTGGCTCGATAGCTATACCAGCCTCCGTAGCCGTTATCGCCAATGGATCCCACGCGAGCCGAAAGGCTGGCAATGATCGTTGGGTGCTTACCCTGCAAACATGGTTTTAGTGACGAAAGCAAAAGCGCGGGTGTCACCGCGTTAATATGCATGACCTGGGCAATGGAGGTCTCATTGAGCTGCTCGAGCCGTTTTTCAGGCTGGATACCACTTGCCTGGTCATGAAGTATCCCCACCGCATTAAAAAGAAGGTGTATAGGGCGACCATCCAGGTGCTTTGATAAGACTTCACGCCCAGATGATGTCGAGACATCGGCAACCACGGATTCCACGCCAGGGTGTTTTACAGGAAAAGGCGCACGACTAACTGCTATGAGATTGCCTATCTGGCTATTGCCTAGCAAGGTGTTGACGATGGCGTTGCCGATACCGCCGTTGGCACCGATAACGACAGCAGTAAACTTTTCGGGTAGGAAGGGAAGCATGAAGCTACTCCATAAGGGAACGTAATGTTACTTATTGAAGTATCTTGCAGAAGGCTTGTCTAGTTTTTGTGGTGTTTGATAAAAGGATTGTTCAAGCAGAAGCATTAATGCGGCCCGGTTGGGCTGAATTACGGCCATCCGGATTGTAAAGGGTCTTCTCAGCAATCTGTCGAATATAATCGAGCATCTTTTGATTGTGCTGCATGCGTAGAGAAAGCATTTCGCCTGTTAATGCGTTCATGCGAGCGGCACGTTCGCTTTTTTCGAGCAAGCGGCTCCATGTGTCAGTGCAGCCAGCATCGCTCGCGGCAGCCTTGGCACCTTGCGCACCACTCTCGTACCCTAGGCGCTTTTGCACGCTACGCCGAAGGGTTTCAATGCGCTCAAGCTCAGTCAGCAATTGCTGCTTCTGATGGGCAACGTCAGCCAGTGCATCGCCGTCGATGTCCCCCCGAGTTAGCAGCGTCTGCTCGTTGCCCAGCAGCGAGATCAACGCATCAATGCGTTGTTGCTGATCAGTCAACAAGCTGGCTAGGCTCATAAATTACTCCTGGGATTCTCGAAGATTGGCAATCAAACCATCAGCAATACGATCAGCTCGGATTTCCAGGCGGCCATCACGAATAGCATCACGAATCTCTTCAACCTTTGCGCTGTCGATGTCATGCGTTTCATCGGCGCTCATCGTGCTGATGTGTGTTGAGCCCTTGGCTTCAGCACCTGACGTGGTAGATGCTGAATTTGCCGCCTTCTGGGTTTCATCACGCTGCTGGGCATGATTGGAGCGAAGTGGCGGATTATTGACGTTATCAATTTTCACGTTGTGTGCCTCATCGTCAACGTTTAGAGCGCGATGCGCGGATTACGTGAACTATCGGCGGTGCTGGGTGAAACTTTAGCCATTTAATTAAAAATCGACCATCAGCGTTCCGCGTTCTACTACGCGGGCAGACATCACTTCGCGAGAACCAAAGCGCACCCTGACTTCTTCGCCCATAGCGCCATTGTTGAGAGCCTCCCCTTCGCGGGATACGCGAAAGGAATCTCCTTCAGCTATGACCTTAACCCGCTGGCCTCGTTCAACGAGAAGAGGCGCCTGAATGAAATGCGATTGAATCGTCATCCCGCTAGCGATGGGCTGGCGGGCGACGTTACCCACGATGTCATCAGCTTGAGTGATGGCTCGTGAGGATAAGTCGCTTAAATTGCCGGTTTTTTCGCCCAGCATGTCAGGTGTGATTTGACGGCCGCGTTCAATGTCGACAGCGGCCACCATGTAACTGCCAATGACGTCGACTTCTGCCTGCAGATAGCGAACTTGCTGGCTATCGGTGCCGCAGCGAACGCCTACTGAAACCCGCCCGAGTGGGGTTTCGTTCTGGTTGGTCAAGAACGGGTCGGGGTTAGTGCAAACGGAAAGATGGGGTGAAGGAGGCCGCAGATTAATAACCACTTCATCACCCAGCGCCTGTGTTTCTTGGTAGAGAAACTGATGCACGCTTTGCATGAGTTCGTCATGCTTGGTGTCTGATGCATTTGCTAAAGGCAGGACAGCCAATGCCGCCAGACTGACCATAAGCAGGCGATATGTCCAACGCAGCAGAGGGATTGATACAGAGCCAAGCACGGAACTAAGCGACGATTGACGCATGGGGGAGGGTGCTCAATGAAAGAGGCGGATATAAATCATCCATGATTCTAACGAAAAAGCCTGATGATTATCACGAGAAATGCTGGGTGAAACGAAGGTTGTTCCATGCTTTAGGCTGACAGGCGTCGGCGTATTCTCCATCATCAACAAATCCTATTTTGCCTCTCAGTAAGCGAGGATTGGCATGATCGATCAATTAGAAGCTTCTTTGAATTACCATCAGCAGGCGCTGGGGCTGCGTCAAGCGCGGCATGAAGTGCTTGCGGCTAATATTGCCAATGCCGATACCCCGAATTACAAAGCCAGGGATATCGACTTTGCTAGTGAATTGAAAAAAGCCGTTGACGGCGGTCAGCGTGCACAGGGTAGCGATGGCGGGGGGCTGGCATTGTCGCGGACCTCGGACCGCCATCTGGCTGGCGAGGGGCCTGCCCGGGCTGTCGGCAACAATGCGGAACTGCTTTACCGCATCCCCAGCCAGCCCAGCCTGGATGGCAATACCGTCGAAATGGACCGTGAGCGTTCGCAGTTCGCAGATAACGCGGTTCGCTATCAAGCGGGGCTCACAATAATGAATAGTCGGATTCAAGGGCTAAAAACGGCCATGCAGCCAGAATAAGCTGGTCCGAACCGGTTAGGAGGTAGTTATGTCAATGTTTTCTGCGTTTGATATCGCAGGTTCCGCCATGAGTGCTCAGTCGCAGCGTATGAATGTGACCGCCAGCAACATGGCCAATGCCGATAGCGTGGCAGGCCCTGACGGTGAAACGTATCGGGCCAAGCAGGTCATGTTCGAGTCTCAAGCCAATAACTCACGCTATGGCGTGGGGGGCGTACGTGTCACCGAGGTCGTGGAGGATGATTCGCCTCTAAGGCTTGAGTACATGCCCAATCATCCAGCTGCAGACGAAGACGGCTACGTCGCCAAGCCCAACGTTGAACCGGTTCATGAAATGGTCAACATGATTTCAGCCTCACGCTCTTATCAAGCCAACGTCGAGGTCTTTAACACCAGTAAACAGATGATGATGCAAACACTCTCGCTGGGTGAAGGTTAAACCATGAATATCGACACAAGTGTACTGACTAGCGTCAACGGCGGCGGATCGAATGGGCTTCCGGCTCGTCAGTCGGAAGAGCTGCGTGAAAGTTTCATGACCCTGCTGATTACCCAGCTGGAAAATCAAGACCCGCTCAACCCCATGGAAAACTCGGAGATGACGTCTCAACTGGCCCAGATCAATACGGTCAGTGGCATCGAGGAGTTGAACGACACACTCAGTGGCATCACCAAGCAGATGGACGCCTCACAGATGCTGCAAGCTTCCGGCTTGATCGGCAATGCCGTGCTGGTGCCGGGTAATCAGGTAAAGGTCAACATTGACGAAGACGGTAACAGCTATGCTACCCCGTTTGGCATCGAGCTGGATAAACCAGCGGATAACGTCGAGATTACCGTGACCAGTAAAGCGGGCGAAGTCGTTTATACCAACAACATCGAGGGCGTTGGTGCGGGCGTCGAATCGTTCAGTTGGGGTGGCTTGAATAATGACGGAGCGGCTGTTGCTGAAGGGTCGTACAACGTCAGCTTTAAAGCGACCAATGCCGAAGGTGAAGCAATTGAATCCAAGGCGCTTAATTATGCCCAGGTGCAGGGTGTGACGCCTGCCGGGTCGGGTGAGGAAGTTCGCCTTGACCTCGGTGCCATCTACGGCCAAGTAACACTTGATCAAGTCAAACAAATTCTCTGAACCATTACTTATTGATCGATTTAGCAGGGGACTACCATGAGTTTTTCACAAGCGTTAAGTGGCCTGAATGCCCAGCAAGAAAAGTTGGGGGCCGTGGGTAACAATATCGCCAACTCGCAGACAGTCGGCTTCAAGAGCTCGAATGTACAGTTCGCCGATGTTTACGCTGAGTCACGCATTGGCCTGGGTACGCGAACTTCTTCTGTTCTGCAGAATTTCAACCAGGGCAATATCGAGTCATCGGGCCGTAATATGGACCTGGCGATTGCTGGGGAAGGCTTCTTCCGCTTTCAGCAACCCAACGGCGAAATTGGCTACTCGCGCAACGGCCAGCTGACCATGACAGCCAACGGTGATCTGGTGAACGCTCAGGGCGCACAGATCATGGGGTATCCCGCTGACGCGCAGGGCAATATCCAGGGCGGCGGCGATGTTGAAGCCCTGAGCGTCGATGCAGGCGACTTGGCGGCGAGTGCTACTCAGAACCTCGACGTATCGCTCAACCTGGATGCTGAAGAGGAAGTGTTAGCTGCCGTACCCTCGGCCCAAGAGGTCGCCAATGGCCTGGATTCAAGTCAGTATTCGTATTCGACCAACGGCACAATTTACGACTCTCAGGGTAATGCGCGAAATTTGACCATGTACTTCAGCAAGACGGCGGCTAATGAATGGCGTGTAGATGCCCGGATGTCCGGCGGCCCTGAAGGTGCACCGAATTACGGTTTTACTGACATCGCTAATGGGTCAAATTTTGGTTTCACGACGGATGGCCGTCTCAATAATAACTTTAATGAATTCGAGATTGATCTAGATGCTCCAGACGAAATCACTGATGCAGATGGCAATGCTTTAGGTGCAGGTGCCAGCGAATTCAACGATACGCTGACCAGTCAGCAGATCGAGATTGATTTCGCCAATACCACCCAGTTTGCCAATAGCTCTACCGTCAATGACTTGTCTCAAGACGGCTACACTTCGGGTTCTCTGGTGGGTGTAACCATCGAAGACGACGGGTCAATCATGCGCAACTATTCCAACGAGGAATCGCGTGCGGCGGGCCAGGTTGCCCTGGTGAGCTTCCGTAATCCTGAAGGTTTGAGCCCCAATGGCGACAACCTGTGGACTGCAACAGCCTCTTCCGGTCAGGAGCTGGTTGGTGCCCCAGGTACCGGCCAGCGCGGTCTGATCGAGCCGGGCGCGGTTGAAACCTCCAATGTGGATATGGCCGCCGAACTGGTCGACATGATCGTTGCTCAGCGCGCCTACCAGGCCAACTCTCAGACCATCAGTACCCAGGATGAGTTGCTGCAGACCATCATCAACCTGTAACGGCTGACGGAATTAAGGGAGCAAGGTCGTGGATAGAATGCTGTATACCGCCATGAGCGGCGCCAAGCACACGATGGACCAGCAGTCGGTGGTGAGTAACAATTTGGCAAACGTTGCCACATCGGGTTTCCGCGCCCAACTGCAGGCAGCACGCTCGGTGCCTGTGGAAGGTGACGCCTTGCTGCCTACACGTACGTCTGCCGTGACCACCACACCAGGTACCGACTATTCTCAGGGACCGATAGAGCGGACCGGCCGCATGCTTGATGTCGCCATGCAGGATGATGCCTGGATGGCAGTTCAAGATGGCGACGGCGTTGAAACCTATACGCGGCGTGGCGACCTTCAGGTCGACAGCGACGGTATATTGATGAGCGTCGGCCGCCCGGTGGTAGGCGATGGAGGCCCTATCGCGCTACCTCAAGGGGCGCAAATATCCATTGGTGCTGACGGTACCATCAGTGCGATCCCTCAGGGCGAGGGCCCTGAAGCCTTGGTGAATGTCGGCCGAATCAAGCTGGTGACGCCACAAGAGGGCGAACTCACACGTGGTGAAGACGGACTCTTCCGCGCTCCCCCGAATGAAGAAGGCGAGCCTGGGGCGCTAGCGGCCGATGAAGACGCGACGCTGGTCAGTGGCGCGCTCGAAGGCAGTAATGTCAGCGCGGTTGACGCCATGGTGACCATGATTGATGCGGCGCGCCGCTACGATATGCAAATGAAAATGCTGAGCTCGGCGGACGAAAACGCCCAGCGAGCCAACAGCATGTTATCGATTCAGGGCTGATAAACCCTTGTCAGCCAAGAGGGTATTTTTATGATTTCGTCTTTGTGGACGGCCAAAACTGGTTTGGAATCCCAGCAAACCAAGCTGGATGTGATTTCCAATAACCTAGCCAACGTCAGCACTAATGGCTTCAAGCGCTCACGCCCGGTATTTGAAGATCTTCTATACCAAAACATGCGTCAGCCCGGGGCACAGAATAATGTGCAGGATCGCCTGCCCTCCGGCATGCAGGTGGGTACCGGTGTGCGTGCGGTTGCCACAGAGCGCTTGCACACTCAGGGCGGCCTGGAACAAACCGAAAACTCCCGCGATCTAGCCATTAACGGACAAGGCTTCTTCCAGGTGCTGCTGCCCGATGGCAATACGGCCTATACCCGCGATGGCAGTTTTCAGCTCAATGAAAATGGCCAGATGGTCACCGCCAATGGTTACCCCATTGAGCCGGCGATTTTCATTCCGGAAAACGCGCTCTCGGTCAGCGTGGGTGAAGACGGTACGGTCAGCGTACGCCAGCCCGGTGACAACCAGGCAAATGAGATCGGCCAGATTAACGTTGCCACCTTTGTTAACCCGGCTGGTCTGCAAAGTATGGGCGGCAACCTCTATCAGGAAACGGGGTCTTCCGGTGTCCCTAATCAGAATATGCCGGGCATGAACGGCGCGGGGCGCCTGTTTCAAGGTTACGTAGAGACGTCGAACGTCAATGTGGTCGAAGAAATGGTCAACATGATCCAGACCCAGCGCGCTTACGAAATCAATAGCCAGGCCGTTTCGACCAGCGATGAAATGTTGGCGCGTTTGGGTCAGCTGTAACGACGTTTACTGACAGGTTGGGTCATGCTGGAACGACATTGTAGTTTGCGAAGCATTGCGCTGGCAGGGCTGGCGTTCTTTCTGCTGGTGGTCGCTGGCTGTGCCCAAATACCCAGGGCGTCGGTGGTGGGCGAACAGGAACAGATCAATATTGTGGATCGCCCCCCGCCGGTTCCCAATGGCTCTATCTACCAGGCGCGCCGGGGGTACCAGCCGTTATTTGAAGACCGCCGCCCAAGGTCCGTTGGCGACATTCTGACAATTATTCTGGATGAAGAGGTCAGTGCCAGCAAAAACTCGGCTTCCAATGCTGACCGGAATGGTAGTGCTGGCCTGGAGTTTGGTGCACTGCCCGATGCGCTTGAAACACTGGCGGAGTATGGCTTTGAAGTGGATGGTCAAAGCGACTTTTCTGGAAGCGGTGGTTCTCAGGCTAACAATTCCTTTACCGGTACCATTACCGTCTCGGTACTGGAGGTCATGAATAACGGCAACCTTCGCGTACGTGGTGAGAAACAGATTGCCATCAACCAGGGGACTGAGTTTATTCGCTTCTCGGGCGTCGTAAATCCTCGCACCGTCAGTGGGCAAAATACCGTACCTTCTACGCAGGTCGCCGACGCGCGGATTGAGTATGTGGGGGATGGCTACATTAACGAAGCGCAGCACATGGGCTGGCTGCAGCGCTTCTTCCTCAACGTTTCGCCTTTCTAATCGCGCCTGACACGATGATCGACAACATGCGGATCAATAACATGCAACGTATAACGCCCCACACACTGGGAAAGCGGGTCTGGCAGCTTGGTATCATGGGTCTGATTTGTCTTTTGGCCATGCCTGTTCAAGCGGAACGTATCCGCGAGCTCGCGAATTTCTCCGGTGTGCGGGACAACCAGTTGGTAGGCTATGGGCTGGTGGTCGGATTGGATAATACCGGCGACCAGACGACCCAGGCTCCCTTTACCAGCCAGAGTTTGACCAACATGCTGTCGCAATTGGGCGTGACGGTTCCCTCTGGCACCAATTTGCAGCTGCGAAACGTTGCAGCAGTGATGGTGACGGCCGACCTGCCGCCATTTTCCCGCCCGGGTCAGCGGCTCGATGTCGTGGTTTCATCCATTGCCAATGCACGGAGCCTGCGCGGCGGTACCCTTTTGATGACGCCAATGAAAGGCGCCGATGGCGATACCTATGCCATTGCCCAGGGCAACATGCTGGTTGGCGGTGCGGGGGCACAAGCCGGGGGAAGTAGCGTTCAGATCAACCAGCAGGCAACGGGCAGAATTCCCAACGGCGGTCTGGTTGAGAAGGAAGTGCCTCTTAACCTGGGAAGTAATGGCGGCACGCTGGAGCTTCAGCTGGATGACGCTGATTTTGGCACTGTCCAGCGCATGGTGACCGCTATCAATAACGAATTTGGTCGATCGGTTGCTTATGGCCGCAATGGTCGGGTGATCGCCCTTGACGGTCCAGTCGACGATAATGAGCGGGTTAACTTTATGGCCCGGGTTGAGAACGTTAACGTTACCCCGATGGAGGCGCCAGCGCGTGTCGTCCTCAATGCGCGTACTGGCTCAGTTGTGATGAACAGCGCCGTGACGCTGCGCGAGGCGGCGGTCGCCCACGGCAATCTGTCCATTATGATCGATACCCAGTTCGGGGTCAGCCAGCCCAATCCCTTCGGTGAAGGGGAAACAGCAGTAGTGCCCGACACCGACATCGATATCGAGCAGCAGGAAGCCTATCTGCAGGTAGTGGAAGGTGCCGACTTGAACGAAGTTGTCAATGCGCTCAATGCCCTTGGCGCTACCCCCCAGGACTTGATGTCGATTCTTGAAGCGTTAAGGGCCTCGGGCTCGCTACGTGCAGAGTTGGAGATCATCTGATGAATGCCACTGATATGAGCAGTCAATTTGCGCTTGATGTACAGGGCTTTCAGCGGATGCAGCACACGGCCAAGGTCGATCCGGAAGCCGGTGTGCAGTCAGCGGCTCAACAGTTCGAAGCACTATTTGTGCAGATGATGATGAAAAGCATGCGCGATGCGATTCCATCATCTGGCCTGATGGACAGTAGCGCGACCGATAGTTACCAAAAGATGCTGGACCAACAATGGTCACAGGTGATTGCCTCACGAGGTGTTGGCCTTGCGGATGCACTTGTTCAGCAATTAGAACGGGAAGGCTTGGTAGCGAAAGGGGAAGGAGCGTCTTCCTCCGGTGACCAACAAATGCAGGAATTGATCGCGGGTATTCCAAGAGGTACGCCACGGGTTTTGGATAGCCCGCTTAACCCTGGTGACGAGCGCGTTCCAGAGGCGAATTCGGAAAGCAACTTCTTGGCCGAGTTGGATGCTGTGCGTCAGGGCCAGTTAGGGGAAGTAGCCCCTGCGCAGCCTGACAACCAGCGTCAAGCGACAGGACAATTGCCCCACGTTGATCAGTTTATGAACACATTGGCACCTTCGGCTCAGGCCGCTAGCCGTACCACTGGCGTTCCCGCTGAATTGATCCTGGCCCAAGCTGCGCTGGAAACAGGCTGGGGACAACATGAAATTGCGACTCAGACTGGCAGGAATAGTCATAACGTATTTGGCATCAAGGCCGGCGGGCATTGGGATGGTGAAACAACAGAGGTCGTGACGCACGAATACATAGACGGCCGTCGTCAGAAAATCGTTGATACCTTCCGTGTCTATGATTCTTATGAACATGCGTTTACCGACTATGCCAACCTGATCGGTAACAACCCTCGCTACGCGGGCGTGACACAGGCCCCGTCAGCCGAACAAGCAGCGCGCGAGCTGCAACGTGGCGGTTATGCCACTGACCCACGCTATGCTGAAAAGCTGGTGAGCGTTATGGACACCCTGGGTCCGATGCCGGATGCCGGTGACTTCCTGGCGGATTCACGTTAGATCATCATTCAAGTTTTGTACCGCGCTGCCGATTATAGAAATATCGGCTAAAGGAATCGAACCATGAGCATGTTTTCTGTTGGGCTAAGCGGCTTGAACGCGGCGCAAAATGCGCTGAACACGACCAGCAACAATATCAGTAACGTGTACACACCGGGCTATAATCGTGAAATCACCAAGCTGGGTGAGGGTAGCGCGGGGACCGGCGGTGTTCAGGTCAATGATATTGAGCGCCAATTCAATCAATACGTGGCGGAACAGCTCAACAGTGCCAAAACCCAGTCGAGTGCGTTGGAGACCTATTACAATCAGGTCAGCCAAATCGATAACCTGCTGGCCGACCGCGAGGCGGGTCTATCCCCGTTGATGCAGAACTTCTTCTCGTCGATGGAAGATCTGGCCAGCGCGCCGTCTGATCCGGCGGCGCGCCAAGGGGTGCTGGGTAACGCGGAAACGTTAAGCGCCCAGTTCCGCTCGTTCGATAGCTATTTGCAAGACATGCAAACCAATATCAACAGTCAACTGAAAGACGAAGTTACCCAGATCAATAACACCGCCGAGCAAGTGGCAGGCCTCAATAAAGAGATTGCGCTTGCCCGTGCCCGTACTGGCGAAGCCCCCAACAGCCTTCTCAACCAGCGCGATAAACTCGTCTCCGACCTGAATGAGCGAATGGACCTGCGCCTGAATATTCAGGATGGTAAAACCTACAATGTCAGCTTACCCAATGGTCAGCCATTGGTTACCGGTACCAATTCGTTTCAACTGGAGACCATGGAAGCTGACTACGATCCCCAGCGGATCGTCATTGGCTACCGTGATGGTGGCGGTAATCTTTCACAGTTGGATGAGGACGTGGTGACAGGAGGTTCTCTTGGCGGGTTAATGAACTTCCGCCAGGAAACCCTGGACAAGACGCAGAACCAGATCGGGCAGTTGGCTGTGTCGCTTTCTTCCGCAATAAATGAGCAACACAAGCAAGGCGTCGATCTTAACGGCGACCAAGGCGGGGATTTATTCAACGTTCGTTCGCCTCAGGGCTACGGGTACGAAAGCAACAGCGCCCCTGACCTGTTATCGTCGGCAGATTTTGATCCGCAGACGGTCGACAGGCTGCGTGCCACGGACTATACCGTCTCGTTTGACGGCAACCTTGAGCCTGTCGTGACGCGAAACGACAACGGCCAAGTGCTGGATAGCGCTGACCCTGATAATGCCGCCTATGTGGATCAATCCAATTGGGATGCTACCACCGGCTCGGGTGAAATTACCTTTGGCGGCGTGACGCTTTCGTTTAACAGCGGAACCTCTGTCGCCGAAGGCGACCAGTTCGAAATTCAACCGGTGCGTCGTGCCGGGGCGGGAATGGAGTCAAATATCACCGACCTCGACAAGATTGCCGCTGGCAGCTTCGCCGAGTTTGAAGGCGACCTGGATATTGGCGACGTCAGCATGGCCGACGGTGCTTTATCGGTTGAAGATGACTATGCCTTTGACGTTGACGATACAGGTACCGTCAGTGGTATTGCGCCAGCGACAGCGACGCTGACGGTTAATGGCGAGGCTTTCAATCCAGGGACTGACACCTTGGCTGAAGGCGACCGCATCGAGATTGACGGGGTTGCGTTCACGCTTAACCAACTGCCCGAGGCAGGCGAAACCGCAACATTCGCGATTAGCCTAAGCGACGCCAATACCGGCGACAACCGCAATGCCCTGGCCATGCAGGACCTGCAAAGTCAGGAAGTTGTCGGCGGCAGCGCCACGGTGAGTGGTGCCTATGGGGCGATGGTCAGCGATGTAGGTAATCGCACCAATATTACTGAGGTGAACCTGGACGCACGGCAAGGGCTGACCGACCAGTTAACCGCAGTGCAGCAGTCCGAGTCCGGGGTCAACCTGGATGAGGAAGCCGCCAACCTGATTCGCTATCAGCAGTTCTATCAGGCCAACGCCCGTGTTATTGACACGGCCGGCACGCTGATGGACACCATTTTGAATTTGCGCGGTTAATTCGAGGATAAACAGCCATGCGTATTAGCAGCGTTACCATGTTTGACCAAAGCACGGCGTCAATGAATCGCCAGCAAAGCGATTTTTTGAAAGTCAGCCAGCAAATTGCCAGTGGCCGTCGTGTTGTGAACCCCTCGGACGACCCTCAGGCCGCCTCCCGCGCCGTCGGTGTTGACCAGGCCAAGGCGGTCACAGAGCAGTACGCTGATGCCCGCACCTCGGCGCGTAACTCGCTTGCCCAGACGGAAAGCATCCTCAATAGCGTCAGCGATGCTGTTACCAGCGCCAAGACACTGCTGATCCAGGCGTCCAGCGATACGCTCAGCAATGTCGATCGTGATTCGATTGCCAGTGAACTGAAAGGCGTCTACGAAACCATGCTGGGCCAGGCCAATGCCACCGACGGTAACGGGCGCTATTTGTTTGGCGGCTATAATGATAGCAACCCGCCATTTGTCAAAAATGCCGATGGTAATGTGGGGTATAAAGGTGACAGCAATACGCGTGAACAGCGCGTCGATGCATCACGCCTGATGCCGGTCACTGAAAATGGCGAATCAATTTTCAAAAGCGTACCCAGCAGTGCAGGCTACGTGGCTGAAGCGGATAGCGATAACACTGGCAGTGTGACGTTTGGCGGTCCACAGGTCAGCGATGTCAATGACGAAGGCTATGGCGATAGCTACCGCATTCAGTTTGATGAGGATGCTGGCAATAACCCTACCTACAGCATCGAGACCTATGATGAGGGCACCGAAACCTGGGTTGCATACGATCCAGATAATAATGGTGATTTCACCGATCAAGCGTACATCCCAGGTATGAATGTTTCTTTCGGCGGGGTTAATGTTGACCTGAAAGGCGAGCCGGAGGTGGGTGATGAAATCCTGGTCGCTCAAGCAGGTAGCGACCAACGCGAGCCGAACCTGTTCCGCACCATGGAAGAAGCTATCCGCGTATTGGAAAACCCCGTTGAGACCGACGCCGATAAAGCTGATTTGCGCAACACGCTCAATACCTCGATGCGTGACCTGGACAATGCACTGGATAACGTTCTCACGGTGCGTGCATCAGCCGGTGCACGCCTCAATGAACTCGATGTAATTGACGCGGTGGGCAGTAACCGTAGCCTCAACTACGAACAGACACTGTCGGATCTGGTCGACCTCGATTATAACGAGGCCATTTCCGAATATAGTTTGCGCCAGGTAGGCCTGCAGGCTTCTCAAAAAGCCTTTGTTGATGTGAAGGGTATGTCGCTGTTTGATTATCTGTAAGCCCTGCTAATTAAGCGGCATTGTTCCGATACGTTAAAAGCCCTTTGCTAATAGCAAAGGGCTTTTAACATGGTGCCAACCCTTTTCGCAGAAAGCTCAAGATAACGGCGCCAGGGTATCGATCAATCCCTGCATGAAGTCTATCCCCTGGCTGAACAGGCGTTGTAAAAAGCGCTCAAGATCTGTCATCAGCACCATCATCAGCAGAAGGCCTACCGTTAATGACGTCGGGAAACCGATATTGAATACCGTTAGTTGTGGAGCAGAACGGTTCAGAATCCCCAGCGCCAGATTAATGACCAGCAGCGAGCCGACCAGTGGCAAGGCTAGCAGCATCCCCGAGGCAAATATGGTGCCCGCATAGCGGGCCATTAGCTCGAAGGCGTTGGGGTTAAGCGTGCCGATGCCAATGGGCAGACTCTGAAAGCTCATCACCAGCGTTTCCAGTACCATCAGATGGCCATTAAGAGCGAGAAACATCAACAGCGTGACCATATATAGAATCCGCGATAACACCATGATGTTGGTACCACTGGCCGCATCAAAAAAGCTAGCGAATGCCAACCCCATCTGCAGGCCAATAAATTCCCCGGCAGCTTGAACCACGGCGAATACAATGTGCATGACCAAGCCGATGGCGATGCCAATCAGAACCTGCTCAACCATGATACCTGCGCCTGCCCAGGACATCAGGGGCACGTCGGGCATGGGAGGCAGAACCGGAGCGATCACCACCGCGACAACCGCGGCGAGGCCCACCTTGGCCTGGTTGGGTACACTGGAATGTCCCCACAGAGGCGACGCCGCCATGAAGGCGGTAATGCGGGCAAACGGCCAGATAAACGCCACCAGCCATGCCTGTAGCTGGGCAAAGGTGACCTCAACCATTGGCTTACATCACCATGCTGGGAATATTGGTGAATAAGCGATGGGTAAAATCGGTGATCAGCCCAAGAAGCCATGGGCCCGCCAGCACCAGGACGGCAAAAACCGCCAGAATTTTGGGGATGAACGTCAGCGTCATCTCATTGATTTGCGTCGCGGCTTGAAAAAGGCTGATGATCAAGCCGGTAAATAGGGCAGCAAGCAACATGGGGCCTGCGAGAAACAGCGTTACTCGCATGCCTTGATACGCAATCGTCATGACCATTTCAGGGGTCATTCGGCCTCCATCGTCGTAATGACGGCTATATCATGTAGAAGCTTTCAGCCAACGATCCGACAATCAGCTGCCAGCCATCGACCAGAACAAATAGCATCAGCTTGAATGGCAACGAAATGGTGATCGGCGGAACCATCATCATGCCCAGTGCCATCAACGTACTCGCCACGACCAGATCGATAATCAAGAAAGGAATAAAAATCGTAAAGCCGATTTGAAAAGCGGTTTTAAGCTCGCTGGTAACAAATGCCGGCAGTAAAACGCGCATTGGCAAATCGTCAGGTCCCTGCATAGGGCCGACGTCCGCCAGGCGAACGAAGAGGGCCAAGTCGGGCTCGCGGGTCTGGGCCAGCATGAACTCACGAAACGGCACCTGCGCAAGGCGCAAAAACTCTTCAAAGTTGATGGTTTCTTCGCTTAACGGCACCCAGGCAGTGTCATAGACCTGGGCCAACACCGGCGACATGATGAAAAACGTCAAGAACAGCGCGATGCCCAGTAGTACTTGGTTGGGTGGTGTCGCCTGGGTGCCCATGGCCGTGCGCAGCAAGCTCAGCACAATGATGATGCGCGTAAAGCTGGTCATCATGAGCAGCATGGAGGGCAGAAACGCCAGCGAACTTAGAAATAACAGCGTTTGTAGAGAAACCGACCACTGCTGGCCGCCATCTTCAAGCGGCTGGGTCGTGATACCGGGCAGCTCTTGCGCATAACCGATGACCGGCAAGAGGCACAGCAGTAAGCCAATAACAATGAGCCACCGCCACCGCTGATAATGCGGCTGACGCAAGGTTTCAATCCTCATGGGGTTCGGTCTGTATCAGAGGTCGGTGAGGGCGTTTGGCCGCGGCGCTTTTGGGTCACATTGTGTGCAAGTGCCTGGGCAAATCGCTTGGCAAAGCTAGATGGTGCCTGAGGTGTCTCAGCTGGCGGTGTGGCTGGTGCCGGTCGCTCGTGTAGTTTGTTAATTCGCCCACTACCGACGCCTAACACCAACCACGTATCCTCAACCTGCACGATGACCACGCGTTCACGATTACCTACAGCAATACTGCTAATCAGCTGAAGCTGTCCGCCAGCGCGTTTGGCATTGCCGAGGCGCTTGAGCAATGCAGTGCACAGCAAAATGATCGCAATGACCAGCGCCAGCGCCGCGGCTGTCTTGCCCAGCATGGCCATGCCAATCAAGGAATCTCCACCGCTACTTAGTGCGTCGAGCGACCCATTTTGTATTGAAGCGGCTTCACTGCTCATCGGTTCAGTTTGTGAATGCGCTCAGACGGCGTAATGATTTCGGTGATACGGATGCCATACTTGTCTTCGATAACAACGACTTCCCCTTGAGCCACCAGATAGCCGTTAATCAGGATATCCATGGGCTCACCGGCGAGCCCGTCGAGTTCGATCACCGACCCTTGCGCCAGTTCAAGCAGCTGTTTGATGGTCAGCTTCGTACGCCCCAGCTCAACGGTCAGCTTGACTGGAATATCCATGATCATTTCGAGATCGCGCGAAGGCGTGGCGCCACCTTCCTGGGTCAGCGGACGAAAAACATCGTCGCTGGCCGCCTTGGCTTCGCTTGCGGGCACTTCATCGGCTGCGCTTTCTTCTTCTGCTGAGGCTTCTTCTTCGACGGCTTGCTGTTCTGCCATCGCCGCTGCCCAGGGATCTTCATCCTCCCCGTCAGCGGCCTCGGATGAGGCAGCGGTTTCTTCCTGCTCCTGTTCCGACATGGCAGATGCCCAGTCGTCGTCAGAGATGTTCTGATCGGGTTTCTTAGGATCCGTCATGCTTTAGATTCCTTGGCTTTCTGTCGCGTCGACCCTTTGGCAAAGTCGTTGGACGGTACATTGTTCATGGCGGCGTGATCAATCAAGCGCTTGACACGCAAGGCACGCTGCTGACGCTGGCTACCGTACTCGCACTCCATCACGGGTACGCCATCAACGTTGGCGGTAACCGTAGAGGGAATTTCCAACGGCAGTACGTCGCCTTTCTTGAGTCCCATGACATGGGAAATACGGCTGGGTATTTGTGCAAACTCAGCCACTAACTCGATTTCCGACTCGCGTAACTCACTTGCCATCCGGCGCGACCAGGTGCCGTCCTGATCGTGGTTACTATCGTTGATCGGGTTCGCCAGAAGATCGCGTAGCGGTTCGATCATGGCGTAAGGCATGCAGACCTGAAAATTGCTCGACAGGTTGCCCACCTCGATATTGAATTTCGTGTTCACCACGATTTCATTGGGTGAGTTGGTAATGTTGGCAAATTTTGACTGTACTTCCGAGCGCAAGAAACTGATGTCCAGCGGATAAACGACTTTCCAGGCTTCTTGATAGGCATCAATGGCCAAGCCTAGCAGTCGGTGGATGATACGCTGCTCGGTATTGGTAAACTCGCGCCCGTCCGATTTTGTGACAAAGCGTCCGTCGCCGCCAAACAGGTTATCGACCACCATGAAAACCAAATTAGGCGGAAATACGATCAGGCCAGAGCCACGTAGCGGGCGCATCGAGACGATGTTCAGGTTGGTTGGCACGGGCACATTGCGCGAAAAATCGCTAAAGCTCTGGTAACGAACCGATTCAACCGTTATGTCAGCGCTGCGCCGGAGCAAGTTGAATAAGCCGGTACGGAAGTAACGTGCAAAGCGCTCATTAATGAAGTCCAGAGCATGCAGTCGCTCGCGAATAACGCGATGCTGCGTGGATGGATCGTAAGGCCGTATCCTTGATTCATCCTGCGACTGGGCCGAGGAAGCTGATGACTCGTCATCACCACTGACCCCTTTCAGCAGGGCGTCAATTTCTTCCTGGGACAGTAGATCGTCCTGCGACATGAACGGCTCCAGTTCCCGAAATTATTGCACAATGAATTCAGTAAACAGCACTTCACGCAGCTCAGGCGGTGGCTGGTTCTCGTCGAAAGGCTCGCTCAGCCTTTCATTGATGGCGGCGGCTAGTTGCTGCTTGCCTTCTGAGGATGTCAACTGGCCGGCCTCCTGACCCGATAATACCGTCAGTAACCGACTGCGTACCTGTGGCATATGGGTTTCCAGTAACTCCCGGGTAGCTTCATCTTCCACGCGAAGCGTAATGCCCGCATATAACAAGCGTGTACCATGACGATCATCAGCCAGATTAACGGTGAAGGGCTCGATGGTCAGAAATACCGGTGGCTTTGACTCTACAACCTCCTCGGAGGGGGCTTCCGGATTATCATCATCACGCTCATCCAGCACCATATAAATGGCGGCTGCTGCACCGGCAGAGGAGAGCAGTACTAAAATGATCATGACCCAAAGTAGTTTTTTTGGTCCGCCGCTTGATTCAGCCATTGGTCGTTCCCGTAATCTCCATGCGTGGCGTTAACGTGGCATTATGCCTAAAGCGCATGCTAGTGATGAAATGAACAGGCTCGCTTGGCAAGCCTATCTTTTGGCTTAGCTTCCAAGTGCCATTTGAGTGGTCACGGAAGACGTGTTGTCCTGGCGAATTATCCGGTTAAGCGTACAGATCAACCCTGCCATCCATTGTGATGGGCGCATTAAGGGTAGTTGGTGCCAAGCCGCTACCTTCCTCGCCCCCTTCAGTGCCAGGTTGACCACCCGGGCTAGCCTGCTGCTGTGCAAAACCCTGCTCGCTTGATTCGCGCTGCTCGCCAACCGAGGTTTCGCCAAGCGAAATACCCTGCTCGGCCAGCGCCTCACGCAACTGGGGGATGGCCTGCTCGATGACCTGGCGAACCTGAGCGTGGCTGGATAAAAAGTGTGCCTGGGCGCCTTGTTCGCCAAACTTCAAGGAGATGGAGAGGGCGCCCAACTCGGCGGGATGTAGTTGCATTTGCACAAGCTGGTCTCCCCCTCGCTGGGCGAACTGGACGAGCTGCTGACCTAGTTGCTGCGGCCAGGCGGGGCTGGTCACCGGGGTGTTGACCGCGGCAGGTGCCGGGTTGGCAGCGCTACCCAGGCTGTTCGTCGGTGTTGGCTGAACGCTAGTCGCTTGTGCGGACGCCTGTCCGCTGGATTGCGCGGCGTTATTCGACGACAGGGTGTTGAGCAGTGTTTCCGAGGACGTTGTGGGCAGAACCAGATTGGCTTTGACAGCTCCGTCAGCCGCGCGTCCTGAGGTGTCGAGCGCATTCACCCAGGTTTCCGGACCTTGACGAGAGGCTGACCGTGCGTCGACCTGGCTTAATAGGCTCTCCGCTCGCGAGCCCTTGCTCGCGTCAGCCGTTTGAGGCGAAGTACCTAGTGACTGTGCGATATCGCTCAGTCCTCGCGATGCACCGGATGGCCGGGTATTGGCTGTCTGGCCCTGAGAAGCAGAAAAGGCGCTGAGCAGGCTCACCAATTGCTCTGCTTCACCTTCCTCAATGCCTAGCTGTTCGGCAAGCTCAGTGGCGGTGGGTGCCGCTCCATTGTTGCCCGGGAGCTGTTGGGACTCGCTGGCGGTATTACTGAAGTTTGCCATTAGCGCGAGGCGCTGGGCAATTTCATCAAGTGTGGCGTTATCCAGGCTCTCGGAAGCATCAAGGCGGGTCATTTCCTCAGGCATTGACTCGCCACCGTCCGAGGCAAAGCGTGCCACCAGTGCCTCCAGGGCCTCAGGGCTAATATCTAAACCAAGTGATTCCAGCCAGGCCGACAGCGATGTTGCCTCTGTAGGCTGACCATTATCCATCGGGCTATTGCCTGCCTGGTTTAAGGGGGAGGTAACCTGTGCACTGGCAAGGCGTTGATGAGGCGAAGCAGACGCCTGGGAAAGCGCTTGCTGAAAAAATCCACGCGCACTGTCAGCTGTTGTCGCGTTGCCTTGCTGGCTGCTGGTCGCTTGACCTTGCGTCGTTGATAGCAACTGGTGAATATTCATGCTCAGTTCCCCGGCACCGCTACTGCGGCGTCTCATTACGTTGGCGAGCCAAACGGCTAGTCACCAAATCGTCATTGGTTTTCTGTTCATAACGCTCAAGGCGTCGGTGTTCTTCCACTAGCCGTCGTGAGGTCAGTGTATCGTAGGAAGACAGCTTACGCTGCTCTTGTTGCCAATGTTGTTGACGTTTTTCCACGCGTTTTTGCTGTGCCGCCAGCGTATGGCGAGCGCGATCCAATGCAGCATCCAGCGAGCCAAGAAATTGCTGGTAGTTGTACATCGTGGCCGGATCAATTCCTTCGCGCATCGCCTGCTGCAAACGCTCGGCGTACTCTGCGCGATAGCGCTTTAGCGAATTCAATTGAGCGGTTGTCTGTTGTTCCCCCTGTCGCTCCTGGGCGAGGGCAATACCCGCCTGGTCGCGGGCTTCACGGGCTAAATCGGCAAGCATCTCCAGCTGCGTTCGGCTCATGCGGACTCTCCAACCAGGGCATTCAGGGCTTGTCGGGAAGCGTCGATGGTGGCGCTTTCGTTAATATTCTGCTGTAGAAAGTGCTCAAGTTCTGGAAAACGCTTCACCGCCTCATCAAGCTGCGGGTCGTGACCGGGCGAGTAGGCGCCCACGCTAATCAGGTCGCGATTACGCTGATAACGCGAGAAGTACTGCTTGAAAACACGTGACTGACGTTGTTGAGCTTCGTCGGTGATCGCGGTCATGGCGCGGCTGATGGAGGCTTCAATATCGATAGCCGGGTAGTGGCCTGCTTCGGCTAACGTACGCGAAAGGACAATATGACCATCGAGGATCGCCCGAGCGGAATCCGCGATCGGATCCTGTTGATCATCACCCTCGGTCAAGACAGTGTAAAACGCGGTAATCGAGCCGCCGCCCCGTTCCGCATTACCTGCGCGCTCGACCAGGCTAGGCAGCTTGGCAAAGACCGACGGCGGATATCCCTTGGTGGCCGGAGGTTCGCCAATGGCAAGGGCGATCTCGCGCTGGGCCATGGCAAAGCGCGTCAAGGAATCCATGATCAGTAGAACGTCGCGGCCTTCATCGCGAAACCCTTCGGCCAGCCGCGTGGCGTAGGCGGCCCCCTGGAGGCGCTGCAGGGGCGACGTATCAGCCGGTGCGGCAACGACCACGGCGCGGCGACGGCCTTCGGGGCCGAGAATATTGTCGATGAAATCCTGCACCTCTCGGCCACGCTCGCCGATAAGGCCTACGACAATGACATCCGCCTTGGTATAGCGTGCCATCATGCCCAAAAGCACCGATTTGCCGACCCCTGACCCGGCGAAAAGCCCCATGCGCTGACCCCGGCCGACGCTCAGCAGTGCGTTTATCGAGCGAATGCCGACATCGATCTGAGACTCGATGGGCGCCCGGGATAGAGGGTTCAGCGGTGGCGTATCGAGGGTGGCGCGGGCAGTGTCGTCCAGATGCTCACGGTCATCAAGCGGATTGCCATTGCCGTCAAGTACGCGACCCAGCAGCTCCTCGCCGATGGGAAAGCGCCTTGCACTGTGGCCGCTTCCGTCGCTCAGCGGTGATACGCGGGCGCCGGGCATCAGGCCTGAGATTTGCTCAAGAGGCATCAGGTAGAGCTTATCCCCGGCGAACCCGACAACCTCCGCTTCGGCATAAGGTTGGTCAAGATGCGCATCACTTTTCGGTAGTTCGATTTTGCAGGCGCTGCCGACCGCAACGCGAAGCCCGACCACTTCGACGACCATGCCGGTTGCCCGTATGACGCGACCACTGGTGCCCACACGCGGTAAAGAACCAACCCGCTGCGTGGTGCGGCGGATGGCTTTTTGCCAGCGGAATTGGTGAGGACAAGCAGTGGTCATGGCAGCCCCTATGACGACGTCGACGACTTGGGTGGATTGGATTGGCGCTTGCGCTCCTGGGCTTGCACGGCTTGCCAGCGGCTCTCGAAGGTGGCATCGAGCTCGCCTTGAGCGCTGGTCACCCGGCATCCGCCTCGGGCCAGTTGATCATCGGGCTGGAGTTTCCAGTTGGCGGCTTCAAGCTCAACCCCGAGGTGCTCTGCGACAATCGCGTGGTCATCAGGGTTTAGCCACAGCCGCTGTTGGCCGACAAGCGGGGGGTCGGTATGCAGTAGCTCGCGTACCAGTGTCAATATACGCTCGGGCGTTTCATTCAGTGCCTCGGCAGCAAGCTGTTTGCCTGTTGTGGTGGCCAACGCCACCAGATCATGGGCAATGGCGTCGTCAATTTGCGTGAGTGCGTCCGAAAACTGCTTGGCAAGGTTGCCAAGCGGAGTCAAGGTGTCTTTTATTCGCTGAGCGAGTTCCTGCTCGGCCTGCTGGCGGCCTTCCTCAAGGCCTTTTGCAAAGCCCTCTTCATGACCGCGAGCGAGGCCAGCCTGGTAACCGTCAGCTTCGGCTTGCTCGCGTAGTTTGTCGTATTCTGCCTGGCGCGCCTGTTCTTCGCGCCGCTGTGCCTCCTTGGCGGCTTTCTGAGCGGCGTCGATCTTACGCTGGTGGGACGATGCCGACGCTGAGGTCTCATGTTCGCCAGCGCCGGCCGGGCGGAGGAGCTCATCCATCTGCCAGCGCCGCCACTGTTGGTGACGATCGAACTGCGGCGATTGGGTCTCAGACATATTCATCATCTCCTCCTGCCAGGACGATTTCACCCGAATCCGCCAGGCGGCGCACTACCTGAAGAACCGTCTTCTGCTCGGCTTCAACCTGAGACACGCGAATGGGCCCGCGGGCTTCCATGTCCTCGCGGACCAGGTCAGCAGCACGTTGAGACATATTGCGCAGGAACTTGTCCACCAGGGCGTCCTGGGCGCCCTTGAGGGCGATCACCAGCGAATTGGTCTCGACTTCCTGCAGGACCATCTGGATCGCGCGGTTGTCCAGGTCGAGCAAGTTCTCGAACAGGAACATCTCGTCGATAATTTTTTGTGCCAGATCTTCGCTGTGGGAACGTACGGTTTCGATCGCCGTTTCTTCCTGAGACGAATTCATCAGGTTGAGAATTTCCGCTGCCGTTCTTACGCCACCCATTTTGCTGCGCTTGAGGTTCTGGCCATCGAGCATGCTGGAGAGGACCTCGGTCAACTCCTGCAGGGCGGCGGGCTGAACGCCACTGAAGGTGGCGATACGTAATACCACGTCGTTGCGCTGTTTCTCTTCAAACAGTTCAAGCACATCTGACGCCTGGTGACGATCCAGATGGACCAGGATGGTGGCAATGATCTGCGGGTGCTCATCGCGGATGAGCTCGGCGACCATCGAGGCTTCCATCAGGTTGAGCGAGTCGATCCCGGAGGTCTCAGCGCTGCTTTCCAGGATGTCTTCAATCAGGCTGGACGCGCGGTCGCTGCCCAGCGCCTTGGTAAGCACCGAGCGAATATGCTCGCTGGAGTTAAGGTTGAGCGCGACAAACTCTTCCGTCTCTTTATGGAATGCCTCAAGCACCGCTTTCATGTCGTCGTGGGAGACTTGCTGAAGGCGGGTCATTTCCATACTGATTTCCTGGACTTCCGAGGCGTTCATGTACTTGAACACTTCAGCGGCGCTGTCCTCGTCCAGGGCGAGTAACAGGATGGCGCTCTTGCGGGCGCCGCCCATATTGGCAACTACATTACTCATTGGCATTCATCCAGCTGCGCACGATCATCGCTACCATGCGGGGATCCTCTTGCGCCATTTCGCGCAGGTCGTTGAGGTTGTGCTCGTACAGCGATGTCTTGCGCCGGCGTTTCGGCTTTTGGTATGTCTCGTCGGCGTCTTCTTCGTTTTCTACCGACTCATCTTCATCATCCCCAACCCGAGCCTGAACGCCTGCGCCAGGCGTGGCTGTCGACATGACAGGCGATTCGGTATAGCGCTTGATGAGCGGTCTTAGTATCAGCAGGTACAGCAGCAGCGCGGCAAGCGCGACGAGCAGGTAACGGCCCAGCTGCGCTGCCAGCTCAAGAGTCCCCTGACGCTGCCACCACTCGGGCGTTTCACGGGTGTCCTCTTCCATATCGACAAACGGGGTGTTGACCACATCGATTGCGTCACCGCGCGCTTCAGAGAAGCCCATCGACCGGCGCACCAGGCGCTCGATCTGTTGCACTTCCTCGTTCGAGAGAGGCACCTGCTCTGGCTCACCTTCTTCGTTGATGGTTTCACGGTAGTTCACGACAACCGCGGCCGTCAGGCGCTCAACGCGACCCAGCCGGTGTTGAACGTGCTCAATACTGCGGTCAACTTCGTAATTGACGACATCGTCTTGCTGCAGGTTGCGAAGGGCATCTTCAGGGGCTTCTTCGCCGTCTTCGTCACCTTCACCGTCCTCATCAGGCTGATTGATGGGGGAGGGCGCTGTTCCAGGCGGGGTGTTGCTGAGTGCGCCAGGGATGCCGGAGCTCAGTAGGTTTTCACCGTCATACGACAGGCTTAACTGGCGGCTGCGAACGGCGGCTTCGTTAGGCGGTTGATTGGGGCCGTAGCGTTCAGACGTTTCTTCCCGCTGGGAGAAGTCCACCTGAGCGGCTACCTGAGCGCGCACGTTTTCTTCGCCGAGAATCGGTGTGAGGATGTTCTCGATACGCCGCTGATAAGAACGCTCGACCTCAGCCAGATATTCCAGTTGGCTACCATCAAGGTCATTATTGCCGCCGACGTCTGCCGACAGTAAGCGGCCATTTTGGTTGACCACGGAGACATCTTCGGGCGCCAGCTCAGGCACGCTGCTCGATACCATGTGAACAATGGCGCTAACCTGGCCATCGCCAAGTACGCGCCCGGGCAACAGGGTCAGTACCACCGAGGCTTTCGCGGGCTCTCGATCGCGAATAAACACCGAGGGCTTGGCCATCGATAGGTGAACACGAACGCCTTCTACAGGCCCTAATGACTCAATGGAACGGCTTAGCTCACCTTCCAGTCCCCGTTGATAATTGACCTGCTCGGCGAACTGACTGATCCCGAACGCCTGGTTGTCCATGAGTTCCAGGCCAACATTCCCCCCCTGTGGGAGGCCCTGCTCAGCAAGATAGAGGCGCAGAGAGTGCACCTGATCGCCGGGAACCATCAACGCCTGACCGTTGTCGCTGAAGCGATAAGGCACGCCGCGACCATCAAGTTCGGTAATAATGCGGCCGCCGTCCGCCTCATCAAGATTGTTGTACAGCACGCGATAGTCGGGACTGCTTGCCCACATCATCAGGACGGCAATCACGGCAATGGTCGCGGCGCCAGCCACCAGCAGAGCGACAAGCGGATTGCCGCGCAACTGAGACAGCACGCGGTCAGCAAAGGAAGTTTTCGTATTATCATTACCTGCGCCGTCACGAGCTGAGGGCGTGGTAGTGTTCGTCTGACGGCCCGCCGCAGCACCCGCTTCGCTCATGAATCCCTCCCTTGGGACAAGCAAAACAGGTAGCTGCCCAGGCACATCACCATAGAAGGCATAGGCTAAATTCCGTCAATCGCGGTTATCCGCCGAAAAGATGAGGCGTAATTATGATGAACGCCATTATCCGGTGGCTGGGCAACCATAAAGGAACGAAAAGCTTGGCTTTTTGTACGTAATTGTCCGTATGAGCTTTGTCATACTGGTGATAGGCTTCGTACGTTCAGCCATTTTACTGCTTGAGGCGATAACATGAGTACTCCTGCAATACAGGCAACGCTGCAGCAGATGCAGGGGTTGGCCAGCCAGGCGGCAAATCAGCCAATGCAAAGTGGTGCACTTGTCCAGTCGGCAGGGCATGGCAGTTTTGGCGGTGAGCTGCAGGCGTCCATTCAGCGCATCAATCAGCTAAAGCTGGATGCCAACAACAAGGCGAAGGCGTTTCAGGCGGGGGACCCCAACCTCGAATTGGCGGATGTCATGATTGATATGCAGAAGGCGAGTGTTGCCTCTCAGATGGGGTTACAGGTGCGCAATCGCCTGGTGTCAGCCTACCGGGATGTTATGAATATGCAGGTGTAACCCCGTAACGCACTAACTGTTTGTGCTACCTCTGTTGATTGCGGTCTGTTAGTAGCGGGTTTTTGTGTCAGTGGTTCAAGCTTCCAGCGAGATGAACCGGCCGCGCATTTCCTGTAGCTGTTCGGCAATGCGGATAACTTCCTCGGCAGGAATCTGTCGAATAACGTCACCCGAATCACGATCAACCACACGAGTGATGACCCGCGACAAATCTTCGCTGATTTCAAATTCTATCCCCCGCTCTCGCATCACTTCATTAATGCGCTGGATGGGTTCAACGAGCTCCCCGGCAGTGGGTTCAGCCTGCTGGTTCTCGCTCAGCTGGCTTCCGGGGGCAGAAAGGACCTCTAATGCGTCGTCAAGACGCTGGCGCGGCGACAGCATATTCAACTGAGTCGTCTGAGCGAGGTTGATTGCGTCAATGCTGGATGAGTTCATGGTGCGTATTCCCCTGTTTTTTGTACCTGCCCCCAATGGCCAGCGCTGGTTGATAAGTTCTTCTGGCATGAGGCCTTATTGGAGCGACTTTTAGGCTCTTGCATCTAATACTTACGCTATGTTGATCGGCCCTGCTAACGATAACTTTAGTGTCGGCAAAGCAGTATTGGTGGATAAGTTAACTTTGTCACCCTGTTTAGCATAGTCGCGTTTAGGATAGTCGCTAAGCGAAACCTTGCATCGAAGGGTGGCGCATCCTTGTTGTCGTCAGCTTCTGGTATTGTGTAGCGCTTTGCGCATAATCCGCTGAGGCAATGGGAGAGGTAAGGAGAGCATGGTGGCCCTTGAGGAAGAATATGAGCGAGTTGCAAACCCGGTAGCGGTGGCGTCGCTGTTGGATACATTGGTGGAAAGCGGCGGCGCGTCGCTTTGCTTGGAGGGTGATGATAGGCGACCGGAACCGGTCGTGCTGATGGAGCAGCACAAGGGCGAAACCCTGGTATTGGATCTTTCGTCGGTAGATTACCTGCTCGGTCGTCTTCAGCAGGGTGAGGCGTTTTATCTGGTGGGGGAAACGCAAGGTAAGGTGCTGCGCACACCGTTGCTATCGTTGACCGAAACTCGCCGTTCTGGTGGGCGTTTTCTGTGCTGCAGTGATTATCCGTCGTATCTGGACGTACTTCAGCGGCGTGAGGCTTTTCGCGCTGAGCTACGCATTGGCATGCCCGTGGCCGCCAACGTCAGCATGCCAGGCCAGGAGGCTATTCATGGCGAGCTGCGCGACTTATCCCAGCAGGGTTGCCAGTTGGAGCTGCCAATGACGGCAAGCGGCATGCTGTCAACCGCTGAGGGGCCATTGGATATTGCCTTTGAATTTCCCGATGGGACGCACTTTGAGATTCAGGCCTTGGCTCGCCATCAGCGCCCGGACCCGGAGCGAAATTTGCTGCGCGTCGGGTTTTATTTCGGTTCATGCAGTGCCGATCAGGAGCGTCAGGTCTGGTATTTCGTATGTGAAATCGAGCGCGAGTCGGCCCGTTATGCCAAAGAGGATCGTGAGGGGCGCCAGCCATCGCCCTTGTTTACCTCGCCAGCTGGGCGAGTGGGTGCCGGTGAGCATGTCGGGCGACGCGACGTAAAGCGCTATGCCACGCCCATGGCTCGCCGCCTGGTCAAGGTTGCCGCTTTCCTGGATGGGCAAATGCTGTCGCTGCAGCAAGGAAGCGATATCGACTCGCGCCAGCTTTCCTTATACGCCGACCGGTTGATGGGGCTGCATGAAGAGGATCGTGAATCGCTGCTTTTCGCTTGTCGGTGTCTGTCGCCCGAGCCGCTGCTGGTTCGCCATGGTATTGCCGTGGCGGTTCACTTGCTGGATTTGGTAGGCGCTGGTATGCCCCGCGATGTGCGCAAAGCGGTCGTGGCAAGCGGCCTGGTTCATGATCTGGGAAAGGCGCTGGTGCCTCAGGTGTTGTTCAAGGCGGCTCACTTCGAGGCGACGCATCGCCAGGCATTGAGCGAACACGTTTCGCTTGTGTTAGAGCGATTGGAGAGTTGCCAGTGGCTGTCTCAGAGTGTTGCGTCTGCCGTGATCGGCGGTATCAACGAGCGCATGGACGGTAGCGGCTATCCAGACGGTGTGTCGGGAGAATCGTTGAACGAGCTTGCCAAGGCCAGCGCCATTGTGGATGTCGCGGAAGCCCTACGGCGCGACCGAAGTGATCGTCCCGCGAAAACGGCACAGCAAATTTACCGCCATCTGTTGACCCATTCCCAACAGTTTGACCCACACTGGATCAAGCGTTATGTGGGGCACTTTAAGTCCTTGCCGGTTGGCGCCTTGGTGCGCTTTTCCAGTGAGCAGCTGGCGTGGGTATTGCGTATTGATGAGGAGGGTGATCTCACGGAGGTTCAGCTGGCGACGTCAGCGAATGCACCGATGCGCGATAACCTGGGTGAGACAATACGCGGTAATGTTGTCGAGAAGCTGGGGCGTCCGGTGAGCGAAGTGGCCGTCTCGACATAGCCATGGCGCTGACAGAGGGCTTACAAGCGCCAGACAAAGAAAAACACCTTGAAGCACTAAAGTCGCTTTGGCGCTCGCCGATAATCAATTAAGGCAGGCATTCCCAGCGATATGCTTGATGCTTGCCGGTAATTTGCTTAGTGGCTGGCCGCATCCGGTCGCCACGGGATGAGGAGTAGCACGTATGACGTACTCGCGCGGTGCAGCCGCCTATGGCCGAGGAGCCAATGCGTATGCAAGGGTTGGCGTTGAAAGCGGCGTGATGTCGGCTGATCCCCATCAGCTGATCGTTATGCTTTTTGATGGTGCGCAAGCCGCCATTCGCGCCGCCCGTATCCATATGCAGGCGGGTAACTCGGCTGAGAAAGGGCGGTCCATTTCGAAAGCGCTTGATATCGTCAACAATGGCCTGGCGGCGGCACTTGATCGCGAGCAGGGCGGCGATATTGCAGAGCAACTAGGCGCTTTGTACAACTATATTGCACGCCTGTTGTTGACAGCTAATTTGCGCAATGACGAAGCGAGCTTGGACGAAGCCGAGCGGCTGCTTGAGGATATTGCCTCTGCATGGCGCGAAATTGGCCAACAGCAATCTGCATGAGGCACTAATGGCGGCTTCCACCACGACGCGAGATGACGCGCAACAGACGCTCATTGATACCTATACAGCGCTACTCGACAGCGTTATGTATATGCACGAACTGGCCGATAATGATCAGTGGGCAGAGTTGATCGATCAGCGGACTCACTATGTCCTGCTGGTTGAAAAGTTGCGCGAGCTGGACTCCTCGGTGACGCTCGAGTCTGCTGCGCAGCAGCGTAAAGCAGAGCTGCTGGAAGCGATTCTGGAGCAGGACGTGGAGATCCGTCGGCAGCTTATTGCCCGTCGTGATGAGTTGGGGCGGTTAATCAATGTGTCTCAACGTCAGCGCAATTTACACCGTGCCTATGCGCCACAGCAGGCAGGTGGTAATGAGCTTGGCGGTAATGATGACCAGGCGCCGAGGTCGTCGTGAGTACCATTAATCCGCTGATCGATACCCTGCTTCATCAGGTGCTGGGGCGCCGGGGCGATGTGTCGAACCAGCGGTTAATGGATCAGCCGATTAAACCGGTAGTGCCGGGTGAAGGCCCGCGCGCCCTGATGGGGGATGCGCGGCTGGATGGACGTGACCCTGCTTCTACAGCGCTGCGTGATACAGCACTACGGGATATGAGGGGTTTGCCGTCTCAGCTTGACGGCGGGCGACAGCCTCAGCGAGGTGATGCTCAGGCATTGCCGCCTGGCTCAACTCAGACCCACTTTAGCCCAGCGGCACGCAGTATTGCGGATGTATTGCTTCGCTTTCCCGCGCCACCCACCGTCATGCGTGCCGAAGCGCCGTTGATGAATGCGGCCGAGTCACCATCATCGACACAGTTGGCGGCGCGGCTTGAAGCCAGCGTGCGGGACAGTGGCCTGTTTTACGAGGCACATCTCAAACGCTGGTTTCAAGGTGAGGCCAATCGGCAGCAGCTATTGAGAGAGCCGCAAATGCAGCCTGGTCCGCGCGCCTCGGTACCAACGCCTTTGGCGTCGACAGCGCTGGGTGCAGGTCTGGTGCCGCAAGGTGGTGGGAGTGGAATATCGTCATCCGGTATGGTGCCCGGCGCCACCTCGCCATTGCTGGTAGCGCCACCGCCGCCGGGTAACGCCGCTATCCTACCCAACACATCGTTAATACCTGCAGCCAGTGAATCTGCGGCGGCGCGTGCCCCGGTGGTTAACACACCCGCTACGATTCAGTCGCCGGTGGGCAGTCCAGGAACATTTAACACGGCTGAACTCGCCCCCCATGCGAAAGAGTCGCCACAAGCGAACATTGATGCGCGTTTGGCCCGCGACACCACCCTGGATGTCATGCCCAATCGCCAGCCACGCGAAGTGGTGCATGAAAGTCTGCAAAGCTTGGTGCGTCAACAGCTTGAAATGCTGGTGACACCCACGATCCGGTGGGAAGGTGACGTGTGGGCGGGTATTTTCATGGCGCTGGCGATTAATCTGCCGACACGTGGGCAGCATCAGGAAGACGGCGAAGAGCAGCGGTCGTCTGATGATAGCTGGCAGTCCGATATGCAGCTTGATGTGCCTGGTTTTGGTGCTTTTAGCGTGTCACTGCGACTCTATCGAGGTGTCTTGAACATCGACTTAACCGCCAGTGAAGCGCAAGTGCATCAACGCCTTGAGGCCGGCGTTCCTGCGCTTGAGTCGCGTCTGGAGGCGCTGGATCTGCGCAAGGTTCAGGTGCGTGCACGCTACGTCGAGGAGGCCCCGGATGTCTTCGGATGAATCGCGGCGTCAAGCGGTGGCGTTGGCTTATCAGGATCATGAACGAGCGCCACGGGTAGTGGCCAAGGGCTATGGCGATCTGGCCGAACGCATCATGGCCGAGGCACAGCGTCAGGGCATTTATGTGCATGATGCGCCGGAGCTTGTCGCGCTATTGATGCAACTGGATTTGGATGCAGAGATTCCTGCCAACCTGTATCAGGTGATTGCTGAACTGTTGGTATGGGTATTTGAATTGTCGGAGGCTGGGCTACACAAGCGTGAGAAGGCTGAGTAGCCAATGTAAACGTGGTATGCAACCATGAAGTTTGGGTCAGTATGAAAAAATCACTCATGGCGCCATTACCACCCTAATAGAGGCGTCAGTTTCGTCCGATAGGCCACTATGAGTCAAACCAGCTTTCTCGATGAAATACAAGAAATCAATTTAGCGTACTTGCTGCTCGCACAGCGCTTGTTGAGTGAAGACCGTGAGGCCGCAATGTTCCGTCTGAAAATCGACGGTGAGGTGGCGGATCTTATCCTATCGCTCAATGCTCGGCAGCTGACGAAGCTGTCGCGGACCAACCAGTTGATTTGCCGGTTCGGTCAGGCAAGCGTCGAGCGATTGAAGCAGGTGACAGCCAATCCGCGTGATCAAGGCCTCGCAAGCCTGCATGCGTCACTGCTGCTGGCTGGTGAGGAGTACGAGTCGATGCCGCCGGAGGACAGCACGTGAGTCAAAAAAGCTTGGTAGACGAAATGCACCAGGTGCAGCTCGCTATTGAGCTGATTGAACTTGGGGCAAGGCTGCAGGTATTGGAGACGGAGACAGAGCTAAGTCGCACACGTCTCATCAAGCTGTACAAAGAGGTAAGAGGGATGTCGCCGCCAAAAGGCATGCTGCCGTTTTCAACCGACTGGTTCATTACCTGGCTGCCCAATATCCACTCCTCTTTATTTTACAACATTTATACCAGCTTGGTGGAAGAAGCTGACTGTGAGCGGATTGATGCCTTCGCGAAGGCCTATCGGCTATACGGCGAACAGATTGATGTTGAGGGCGTAGAGCCGGTGTTGGGGCTGACGCGCGCCTGGACGCTGGTACGTTTTTTTGAGAGCGACTTGCTCCAGCTGACGCCGTGTACCCGTTGCGGAGGTCGTTTTGTTGCTCACGCTCATAACCCGATGCACGACTATGTCTGCGGCATTTGCCAACCGCCCTCCCGGGCCGGCAAAACGCGGCAGATGTGTAAATCGGCATCAAACATAACGTGATTTTTTGACGTAACGGGTCGCCGTTGGTTCCGTTATAGACCATTGAAATAGTGAAGGACACTGCCTGTGCTGATCCTCTTAGGTTACATCGTCGTATTACTGTCGGTATTTGGTGGCTACGTGCTGGCGGGGGGCAGCATGGGTCCCCTGTTTCAGCCGCTTGAGTTGTTGATGATCGGAGGTGCCGGGGTAGGGGCTTTTCTTGCTGCCAACAACGGCAAAGCGATCAAGGCCACCTTCAAAATCATGCCCAAGCTGAAGCGCACGAAAAAGTACAACAAAGCCATGTACATGGAGTTGATGGCGCTGCAGTACAAGCTGCTTTCCAAGGTTCGTCGTGAAGGCATGCTGGGGATAGAGCGAGATATCGATAACCCCCAGGAAAGCCCGCTGTTTCAAGAGCACCCTACGGTGTTGGCAGATCCTCATATCATGAACTTCCTTACCGATTATCTGCGCCTGATGGTCAGCGGCGGCATGGAGCCCATGGAGATTGATGAGCTGATGCTGCATGAAATTGAGGCCTTCGAACAGGAAGCTCACATCCCTATCGACGCGATTTCCAAGGTCGGCGATGCGATGCCTGCCTTTGGCATCGTGGCGGCGGTAATGGGCGTGGTGAAAGCGCTGACTTATGCTGATGCCGGCCCAGAGCAGATGGGGGAGATGATCGCCCAAGCGCTGGTGGGTACCTTCCTTGGGATTCTGCTGGGTTACGGGTTTATCAACCCGGTAGCCAGCACGATCGATCGGCAGGCGAAAGAAGCGGAAAAAATGCTCCAGTGTGTTCGCGTGACGCTTCTGGCAAGCCTGCATGGCTATGCCCCTCAGCTGGCGGTGGAATTTGGCAGGAAGGCGCTGCACAGCACTGAGCGTCCTACCTTCAACGAGCTGGAAGACTACGTACGCGACGCGAAAAAGGCTGGTAGTGCATGAGTGCGGCGGGAGATAAGCGGCCGATCATTATTCGGCGCAAGAAAGTCGTGCATGCGCACCACGGTGGCGCATGGAAAATAGCCCTCGCCGATTTCATGACTGCACTGATGGCGCTGTTTCTGGTGCTATGGATACTCAGCGTGTCCAGCGAGGAAGAGCGCCAAGGCGTCGCTGAATATTTCAGTACACCCTTGACGACCGCTATTACCGGTGGTGACCGCTCCGGAAGTACGAGTGCGATTCCTGGCGGCGGCCCTGATCCAACGCACAGCGATGGTGAACGCGCACGCATTGATTTAAAGCAGGCAACGCGGCCTAGCGAGCAGGAGCGACGCTTTTTCATGGATGTCCAGGAGCGTATCGAGCGCGCGATTGAGCTCGATCCTGAACTACGCGAGTTGCGCTCACAGCTGCGTTTTGACCTGACTCGCGAAGGCCTGCGTATTCAGGTGCTGGATACCGAGCAGCGACCCATGTTCGAGTTGGGCAGCGACCAGGTGGCACCCTATATGCGTAATCTGCTGCGAACCATTGCGCCGCTGCTCAATGAGCTGCCCAACGACCTGAGTATCGGGGGGCACACGGATAACGTGCCTTATGCCGGTGGCTATCGAGGCTATAGCAATTGGGAGCTGTCGAATGACCGGGCCAACGCCTCCCGCCGAGAGTTGGTTGCGGGAGGACTTGATCCGGGTCAACTGTTGCGTGTTTCCGGCTATGCAGACCGGGTGCTGCTGCCCGACACTGCACCCGACGACCCGATCAATCGACGCATTGAGTTGATCGTGTTGTTACCCGAAATTGCCGAGGCCATTCGCAATCCGGTGGTGATGGAAACCGATGTTTCCACGGTGCTATCAGAAACTGCGGAAGACGCAATTGGTGTACCTGAAGAGGCGACTCCAGCGGAAAACCCAGAGCAAGCGATAGACCCAGAACAGCCAGACTTAGAACAAGAGACAACGAGCGCCGAATAACGCTGCGCTTGTGCTAACACTTTGACGTGAAGGTAGGGGATGGTGCATGGATATAGCCGATTTTTTTGACACCTTTTTTGAAGAGGCAGAAGAGCTGCTCGCGGATATGGAGCAGCATCTGCTAGAGATTGATGTGGATAATCCTGACAGCGAGCAGCTCGACGCTATTTTTCGTGCCGCACATTCGATTAAAGGTGGCGCAGGCACTTTCGGATTTGGCGTTCTGCAAAACACCACGCACATCATGGAAAATCTTCTGGATTACGCGCGTAAAGGGGAGCTAGCGCTGCGGGCTGACCTCGTTGATACATTTTTAGAGGCCAAAGACATTATGCACGAGCAATTAAATGCCTATCGCAACGAGGAAGAGCCTAATCAGGAAACGTATGAGCGAATTTGCCAAACGCTGCAGCAGATAGCCCTCGAAGAGATCGGACAGTCCCTCGAAGCGCCCGCTGAAACAGCATCGTCGGCAGAGTCAACGGAAGAGGCGTCTGCCGATGGTTCCTCTGCAGGTGACGCATCAGAGACAAATAGCACGCGTCATTTGAAGGTGGCGCTGATCAATGTGGATGACAAGGATCGTCTCCTGCTGGTCGAAGAGTTGGAGCAGCTGGGCGATATCGAGTCCCAGTCGGGCGACGATAAGCGCTACGAGGTCGTGCTCAGTGGTAGCGTCAGTGCTGACGATATTGAAGCGGTCATGTGTTTTATTATCGAGCCCGACCAAATTGATATCCAGCCACTTGCATCGGGCGAGGTGAAAGCAGACCCGCAAGCTGCCCAGCCTGAAGCCGAGCCAACGGCCGACCAGGAAACCGCGCCACCCGCGTCATCAACGGAACAAAAAGCGTCACCGTCGGCACCTGCCAAAGCCGAGACTGGCGATGGGCAGGCCAAGGGTAAAGCGAAGAAAGCCGCCCCCGAGTCCTCGTCGATACGTGTATCGGTGGACAAGGTCGACCAGATTATCAATCTCGTCGGCGAGCTGATCATCACCCAGTCGATGCTCGATCAAACGGTCAGCGACCTCGGGGAACAGTCGGGTGCCAACAGCTCGCTGCAAAGCGGCATGAGCCTGTTACAACGCAATGCCCGGGACCTGCAGGAATCGGTCATGTCGATCCGCATGATTCCCATGGAGTTTGTGTTTAGCCGTTTCCCAAGGGTCGTACGCGATACCGCCGGTAAGCTGGGCAAGGAGATCGAGCTTGTCACCGAAGGCAAATCCACCGAACTGGATAAAAGCCTGGTAGAACGAATTACCGATCCGTTAACCCACCTGGTACGCAACAGCCTTGATCATGGCATTGAAATGCCCGATGTGCGCGAGTCGATCGGCAAACCGCGCACCGGCAAGCTGACCCTGGCTGCCCGCCATCAGGGCGGCAACATCCTGATTGAAGTGCGTGACGACGGCGCTGGCCTTGATCGCGACCGCCTGCTTGCCAAAGCCAAGGAAAACGGCCTGAATGTATCCGACACAATGTCGGATGAAGAGATTTATCAGCTGATTTTCGCACCGGGTTTCTCCACCGCCAACGAAGTCACCGATGTATCGGGGCGTGGCGTCGGTATGGACGTGGTGAAACGCAACATCCAGGGCATGGGTGGGCGTGTCGAGATCCAATCCAAAAAAGGTGAGGGCACCGTCACGAGTATCGTGTTACCCCTGACACTGGCCATTCTGGACGGCATGTCGATTAAAGTGGGGGGGGAAACCTTTATCCTGCCGCTTTCCACCGTGTTGGAGTCTTTGCAGCCCAATAAAGATGACATGTATGCCATGGCGGGTGACGACGTCGTCCTCAAGGTGCGCGACGAATACCTGCCGGTGATCGCCATTCACGAAGTGATGGACGTCGAAAATGCCATTACCGACCCGACCAAAAGCATTGCGGTGATTGTGCAAGGTGAGGGACGTCGCTATGCCATGCTGGTCGATGAGCTGGTTGGCCAGCAGCAGGTAGTGGTCAAGAACCTGGAAGATAACTACCGCAAAGTGCCTGGCATCTCTGCGGCCACCATTCTTGGCGACGGTAGCGTAGCCCTGATTCTGGATATTTCCGGCTTGCATCGACTGAGCCGGGCAAAAAAAGAGGCTGCAAAACCAGCCAAAACGCAAACCATGTCTTTTTACAAGGAGTCTGAACCGTCATGAGCCAAGCAAACGATAGGGCGGTCCTCGCGACTGAAGCGGATAACAGCGAATTTCTGGTGTTCTCGCTAGGTGACGAAGAGTACGCCATCGATATTCTGAAAGTTCAGGAAATTCGCGGCTACGAGAACGTAACGCGCATTGCCAACGCACCTGACTTCATTAAAGGGGTGACCAACTTGCGCGGCGTGATCGTGCCGATCGTCGACCTGCGCATCAAGTTCCACCTCGAAAATGTCGAGTACGGCGGCCAAACCGTGGTGATCGTTGTCAACGTGGCTGACCGGATTGTGGGTATTGTGGTTGACGGCGTATCCGATGTCATGACGCTGACGCCCGACCAGATCAAGCCTGCCCCCGAGTTTGGCGTCACTCTGTCTTCCGATTTCCTTAGCGGACTCGGCAGCCTTGACGATCGCATGCTGGTGATCGTCGATATCGACAAACTGCTTACCAGCGAAGAGATGGCCTTGGTGGACGGCGCCAGCCAGAGTTAAAGAAAGTTGACGCACAGGGAAGAGTGTCCAGGGATCATGCGGTCAGCGCCCTCACCGCAATGGAGTGAGGGGGCGCTTCTGGCGATAAGGAGTGCGGTAGGTGGGGCAGGTGATACGGCAAGTAATGAATAACATGACCGTCCGGCTGAGTTGGGGACTGGTGCTGGTGACGCTGTCGACGATGGTGCTGGTGGCGTGTGGTATCGGCCTTTATGCTCTCCATCATGGGGCAGATATCGTGCAAAACAGTAGCGATCTAGCCTCCCAGCAGCAGGCGTTTACAGCGTTCGCCGAGCAAATACGCTGGAGTCTCCTAGCCGTGGTGCTGGTGACGCTCACCACGGTAGTGGCAGTGGTTTGGGGGGTGGCAGCGAATGTGCTGCGTCCTTTGGACAATCTGGTGGGTTACTTCGAACGCATGGCAAAAGGCGACTTAAACCAGCAGATTACCGCGCCTGGTAATAACGAAATTGGTCGTCTTTACGTTGCGATGGCCCATATGCAAGCGTCGCTGTCGCAAACGGTGGGTGTCGTCCGTACCAGTGGTGCGTCAATTTTTGAGCGCTCGCAACAGATCGCCAGTGGCAACAACGATCTTTCATCACGCACTGAGCAACAGGCGTCCTCATTGGAGGAAACTGCTTCCAGCATGGAGCAGCTTGCCTCAACCGTTGGCCATAATGCGGATAACGCCCGCCAGGCAAGTCAACTGGCGGAAAATGCCACCCTGACGGCACGGCGCAGCGGCGAAGAAGTTGGCGAGATCGTCGATACCATGCAGGACATCAGCGCCAGCTCGCACCAGGTCGCCGATATCATTACCCTTATTGATAATATCGCCTTCCAGACGAATATTCTGGCGCTAAACGCGTCCGTAGAAGCGGCGCGGGCTGGCGAGCATGGTAGAGGGTTTGCGGTGGTTGCACAGGAAGTTCGCAGTCTCGCCAGCCGAAGCGCCAGTGCGGCTAAGGATATTCGAACCCTGATCGACACCTCGTTGAGCAAAGTCGATGTTGGTACTGAGCGGGTCAATCAGGCCGGTAAGACAATGCAGAACCTGGTGGCCGCCGTGCAGCGGGTCAGCGACATCATGGACGAAATTGCGGCTGCTTCCGAAGAGCAGAGCAATGGTATCGGTCAGGTTAACCAGGCCGTGGCGCAAATGGATCAAGTGGTTCAGCAAAATGCCGAGTTGGTGCAACAAGCCGCCTTCAGTGCGAACGAGTTGGAAGACGAAGCCGGGCGACTGCGCGAAGCCGTTGAACGTTTTCGTGTTGCCGAGTCGCAGACGGCTTCCGCAAGCAAGCCACGCGCAGCCACTTCGCTGCCCGCTCAGTCCCCCCGTCCTGCCGCGCCAGCTTCAGCAGCAACAGCGGATGAATGGGAAGCGTTTTAAACACTAAAGACGTACTGCAAACGCGCTCAAGTCAGCGGGTTTCAAGCCGATAGTATAAAAGCTGGAGTCAATAGCACTTCGACCAGAGGCATGCCGCTCTATCAGGCGGTGTGCCTCTGGTGCCAGCAGTCGGTTGTGTTTCAGACTCACCGTGTCGTGCAACCCCCGTTGGCTGACAAGTAGGCGGGTCAAGGCTTTGTAGAGGAGTGGCGCATATTTTGACCGAGCAACGTGAACGAGTCGACATCGGCCAATGGGCATCCGGCAGCCAGATCGAGCGCGACCTGGAACTGACGGATGCCGATTTTACCCGTGTACGTGAGTTGATTTATCAGCGCGCAGGCATTGTGCTGGCCGAGCACAAGCGCGAAATGGTCTATAGCCGTTTAGCGAAACGGTTACGTCACCACGGGATGACTCGGTTTGGCGACTACCTCGCGCGCCTTGAGCGTCAGCCGGATGCTAAAGAGTGGGAAGCGTTTACCAATGCGCTAACCACCAACCTCACGGCCTTTTTCCGTGAGGCCCACCACTTTCCGCTGCTGGCTGAGCATATAAAGGACAAGCAGGGGCCTGTATCGGTGTGGTGTTCGGCTGCGTCCACCGGTGAAGAGCCTTACTCGATTGCCATGACGCTGCTCGAAACGCTGGGCGGACGAGCTTCCCAGTCCAGCGTCATCGCGACGGATATTGACACTGACGCCCTGAACAAAGCGCGTAAGGGCGTCTATCCCCAGGAACAGGTGCGCAAGCTTGAAGAGGCGCGGGTAAAGCGTTTCTTCCAGAAGGGCACCGGCAACCATCTCGGGTTGGCCCGCGTGCGACCTGAAGTATCTTCGCTGGTCGAGTTTATGCCCATGAACCTGCTGGCGCCCCAGTGGCCTGTCAAAGGCCCTTTTGACGTGATCTTTTGCCGGAATATCATGATTTATTTTGATAAAGACACCCAGGCAAAAATTCTTAAACGTTTCGCGCCCCTGCTCAAGCCCGACGGCCTTCTGTTTGCCGGTCACTCGGAGAATTTTTCCTACATCAGCGATGCTTTCAAGCTACGTGGGCAAACAGTTTATACCCTGGCAAACAAATAAAACGCCAACGTGCCTTAGTGCGGCAAACGGCTTGACGGATAAGGAGGCGTGCTTTGAGTGCAGCCAAAATAAAAGTGTTATGTGTTGACGACTCGGCGCTGATTCGCGACCTGTTGACGGAAATTATCAATACCCAACCCGATATGGAAGTCGTGGCGGTAGCGCCTGATCCGATTGCCGCCCGCGACCTTATCAAGCAGCATAATCCGGATGTCCTGACGCTTGATGTTGAAATGCCGCGCATGGACGGGCTGGACTTTCTCGAGCGCCTGATGCGTCTGCGTCCGATGCCGGTATTGATGGTATCGTCACTGACCCAAAGCGGTTCGGAAATCACCCTACGGGCGTTGGAGCTTGGGGCGCTGGACTTTGTTGCCAAGCCCAGTTTGGGTATTCGCAGCGGGATGATGGATTACGCCAACGAGATTGCCGAAAAACTGCGTGCGGCGGCGCGTTCTCGCCCTCGCCAGGCGCGGCATAAAAATACCCCGCCGCCTGCCCAACTCAAAGCGCCCATGGTATCGAGTGAGAAGCTGATTATTATCGGCGCTTCCACTGGCGGTACCGAAGCAATCAGGGCAGTGCTCGAACCGCTACCCGCCAACGCGCCGGCGATTTTAATTACCCAGCACATGCCGGGTGGGTTTACGCGTTCGTTTGCGGAGCGGCTGGACCGGCTATGTCGCATTACCGTCAAGGAAGCCACCGACGGCGAGCGTGTGCTGCCCGGCCACGCCTATATTGCCCCCGGAGACCAGCACCTCAAACTGGCGCGCAGCGGTGCCAACTACGTCGCCCGGCTTGACGACGGACCACCGGTCAATCGCCACCGCCCCTCGGTGGATGTGCTATTTCACTCTGCCGCCGACCAGGCCGGCAAAAACGCCATTGGCGTGATTCTTACCGGCATGGGCAAAGATGGAGCCGCCGGGCTGCTGGAAATGCGTCAGGCTGGATCAGCCACCATTGCTCAGAACGAGGAAAGCTGTGTTGTCTATGGTATGCCCCGAGAAGCAGTTGCCATGGGCGCGGCCGCTGATGTCACGGCGCTGGATGAGATTCCAGAGAAATTAATGTCGCTGATTGCCGCGTCGGGGCGGGCACAGCGGGTATAACGACAAGAATGAGTCATCCTTGGCTGTAAGGGAACCCAATGAACCGAGCATTACGCAATTTAAGTGTTAACGTCGCGGTGATCGTGGCGCTGTTGTTATTCTTGCTGGCCATTGTCAGCAATGTGTTAATGAGTCGACTTGCCGAACAGGCTATGGACGATACATTAACCACGCTTGAGCGGATAAATGTGGAGCAACTGAATGAACTAAACCGCGCCGATGCGCTGTGGAGCGGCGCCTTGGTTGAACTGGAGGTGGCCTCCAACCAATTTCTGCTGGGACGCAACCGCGAAGCGACGGCTCGCCTGGAAGCCGCCGAGGACCAACTGAGTCGGGCTGAAGCACGTTTTAACAACTTTGCTTCCGTACCGCGTACAGACGTCGGAGATGCGCTGGGTAGCGAGATCGAAACGGTTTTTGAAGCGGTGTTTGATCTGACGTACCAGCAGATAGAAGCGCTGGACCAGATGGATACAACCGGCTTCAATGCGATTCGTGATGAGTTGGCCCCAACAGCAGAGCGTCAGGAAGAATTGTTGACTGAATTCGTGCGCTATGCTGGCGAGCGAGGCGATGCCCTCCAGCGGGAGCTGGACGACATTAACCAGTTCTACAGTTTTATTGAGTGGATCATCTTTGCTGTAACGCTTCTTCTGTTGTTCTTGATTTATGCAGGCTTGCGCAGCGTGGTGATTCGGCCTCTCAAAGAAGCTGTGCAGATGCTCGATACCATTGCCGATGCAGATCTCACCACAGCGATCCCCAGCGGCGGCAAAAACGAAATTGGCCAGCTTTATACCGCGATGCAGCGGATGCAGGGCAGCCTCAACGATATCGTCGCGCGGGTGCGTGATGGCAGCCGTGAAATTCACCACGGTACCCGCGAAATTGCCAGCGGCAATGCCGACCTTTCATCGCGTACCGAGCAGCAGGCGGCCTCTATCGAAGAGACTGCCTCCAGCATGGAAGAGATGACGGCGACGGTGAAGCAGAATGCCGACAATGCACGCCAGGCAAGCACGCTGGCAGCGGATGCATCGTCCACGGCTGAGCGTGGCGGCGACGTGGTGCAGCAGGTGGTGACCACCATGCACGGTATTTCCAGCAGTTCGCAAAAAGTCTCGGATATTACCAGCGTGATCGACTCGATCGCCTTTCAAACCAATATCCTGGCCCTCAATGCGTCGGTTGAAGCAGCCCGTGCCGGTGAGCAAGGCCGAGGCTTTGCTGTCGTAGCCGGGGAAGTGCGCAACCTCGCCAGCCGAAGTGCTGATGCCGCCAAGGAGATCAAAGCGCTGATTGATGACTCGGTGACTCAGATCCAGCAAGGCTCTACCCTCGTTGAACAGGCAGGCACAACCATGTCCGATGTAGTGACGTCTGTACGCCGTGTCACCGACATCATGGATGAAATCTCAGCTGCGTCCCAGGAGCAGAGCGACGGCATCGAACAAGTCAGTCAAGCGGTCGGCCAGATGGACCAGGTGACCCAGCAGAATGCCTCCTTGGTGCAACAGGCCACCGCCGCCGCGTCGTCATTGGAAGAGCAGGCCAACCGCCTTGAAGAAGCGGTGGCGGTATTTAAACTGGTGGGCATGCAGGTGGCTCATCAGCAGCCGTCACGTCAGGCAAGTGCAGGCTCAGTGCCTAAAGCGGTGGCCGCGCCAGCCGCCAAAACACCATCGACTCCGCCTAGCCGTTCAGTGCCATCAACCAGCGGACACGACGACTGGGAAGAATTTTAACCAGCCCCAACTGATAGAGGATGACCCATGGCAGATAAGAACATGAGCTTTTTGGTGGTGGATGACTTCCCCACGATGCGCCGTATTGTACGCAGCTTGTTGAAAGAACTCGGTTTTACCAACGTAGAAGAGGCAGAGGATGGGCAGGATGCCTTGAACAAGCTACGTGCAGGCAATTTTGAGTTTGTGGTCTCTGATTGGAACATGCCCAATCTGGATGGCCTGGAGATGCTCAAGGAAATCCGTCAGGATGACGCCCTCAAAGAGTTGCCGGTGTTAATGGTGACGGCGGAAGCCAAGAAAGAAAACATCATTGCGGCGGCTCAGGCGGGCGCCAACGGCTATGTTGTGAAGCCGTTTACAGCCGCGACGCTGGAAGAAAAGCTCAATAAGATCTTTGACAAATTGGGTAAGTAACGCGGCAAGGCCTGCGGGCCGGGATTACGAGGAGAGAGCACCATGAGCCAGAATGAGCAGTCCGGTTCTACCCAACTGTCCGAAGAGGCCGCCGAAGATCTTATTCATCGCGTTGGCAAACTGACCCGCATGTTGAGGGAAAACATGCGTGAGCTGGGGCTGGATAAGGAAATCGAGCGAGCGGCTGAAGCGATACCCGATGCACGCGACCGTTTGCATTACGTCGCCACCATGACCGAGCAGGCGGCAGATCGCTCGCTGAATGCGATTGACCGGGCCCAACCGCTTCAGGATCAGCTTAGCGATCAGGCTGAGGCGTTGGATAAGCGTTGGGCAGAGTGGTTTGAAGCGCCAAAGGAGTTGGACGAAGCCAAAGCGCTGGTCAAAGATACGCGTGGCTATCTGGGGAGCGTGCCGGATATGGCGGCGGCGACCAATAAAGAGTTGATGGAAATCATGATGGCACAGGATTTCCAGGACCTTACCGGTCAGGTCATCAAGAAGATGATGGACGTCATTCGCGAGATTGAACATCAGCTGGTTCAGGTGCTCATTGACAACGTTCCGGAGGCCCAGGCACGAGAAACGATGCAACGCAAGGCCGAAGATCAGTGGAAAAACGAGAATGCACGGCGTAACGAAGAGCTTTTGAATGGGCCTCAAGTGAAGGACAATGCACCTGATATCGTGACCGGGCAAGATCAGGTCGACGATCTATTGGACGAATTGGGCTTCTAGCGCACGGTTTGAACCCTTGCTCGGGTTACACGACGTTTCGCTCAGCCGTCCTTAGGGGCGGCTTTTCGTGTTTAGCCGCGATACATTACCTGGCCGGATGACCGCATGGCAGAAGACGACAGCGACCAGGAAAAGACCGAAGAGGCCACGCCCCGACGGCTGGAAAAGGCGCGTGAAGAAGGGCAGGTGCCCCGCTCGCGGGAGCTGACCACCTTTCTGGTGCTCTTGGGCGGGGTGATTGGCCTCTGGACCATGGGACAAATGCTCTACAATCAGCTTGGCATGGTGATGGAGCAGGCTTTTCTATTCGAGCGCCGCCACGCCATGGAAGGTATGCCGATGGTGACCCATGCCATCGATCTCGGCAGGCGCACTCTGTTTGCAATGATGCCGCTGTTTTTACTGCTGACATTGATCGCGCTGGTGTCACCTGCGCTGCTGGGCGGTTTTTTGATTTCAGGAAAGTCGATGCAGCCGAAACTGTCCAAGCTGAATCCGCTATCCGGGATGAAGCGCATCTTCGCTACCCAAGCATTGATCGAGCTGGCCAAGGCGATTGCCAAGACACTGCTGGTCGGTAGCGTAGGTGCGGCATTTTTATACCTTAATATGGGCAAGTTCATGTCACTGATGAACCAGCCTATTCAGCAAGCGTTGGCCAGCGCCTTGACCATGGCGGCCCAGGCAGCGGGATTGATGATCCTGGCGTTGATCGTGGTGATTTTGATTGATGTGCCCTTCCAGCTGTGGAGTAATGCCAAGAAATTGCGCATGAGCCAGGAAGAAGTCAAGCGCGAGCACAAGGAATCAGAAGGCGACCCTCAGGTGAAGGCCCGGATTCGCCAGCAGCAGCAGGCCATGGCGCGCGGCCGTATGATGAGCAAGGTGCCGGAGGCGGACGTCATCATTACCAACCCGACCCACTACGCAGTGGCGCTGTCGTATCAAGAGGGGCAGATGGGGGCGCCACGCCTGGTGGCTAAAGGCACTGATGCGGTGGCCGAACGCATCCGTGAAATTGCCAATGAAGCGGAAGTGCCACGGTTAGAAGCAGCACCGCTGGCGCGGGCGCTGTATCATCACGTCGATCTGGACGCCGAAATACCGGCGAATCTATATACGGCCGTGGCCGAGGTCATGGCCTGGGCATATCGCTTGAAAAATGTAGCGCAACAAGGAGGCGAAGTGCCGCCTACCCCCGATAATCTGCCGGTGCCCCCGGAAATGGAAACCCCCGGGCGTGGCGCCGGTGGCGATGAGGCCCAAACATGAAAGGCTTTACCCAACTAATGAGTCGGCGTGACTGGGTGAGCGACGTAAAAGTCCAGTTGCTCGCCGGGCCACTGCTGATCCTGATGATTCTGGGCATGATGATCGTGCCCATGCCGCCGTTTGCGCTGGATTTGCTGTTTACCTTCAATATCGCCATGGCCGTCATGGTGCTGATGGTCAGCATGTTCGCCCAAAAACCCCTCGACTTTGCCGCCTTCCCCGCCGTGCTGCTGTTTACGACGCTGCTGCGTTTGTCGTTGAACGTGGCGTCAACCCGCGTGGTGCTGATGGAAGGGCACCAGGGCGGTGCCGCTGCCGGCAAGGTGATCGAGGCTTTTGGGGCGTTTCTGGTCGGTGGTAATTTTGCCGTGGGTTTGGTGGTCTTTTTGATTCTGGTGATCATCAACTTCATGGTTATCACCAAAGGTGCAGGGCGTATCGCCGAAGTGGGTGCTCGCTTCACGCTGGACGCCATGCCTGGCAAGCAGATGGCAATCGATGCTGACCTCAATGCAGGGCTGATTGGCGAGGAAGACGCCAAGAACCGGCGTGCGGAAATCGCCCAGGAAGCCGACTTTTACGGGTCGATGGATGGTGCCAGCAAGTTCGTACGTGGCGATGCCGTCGCGGGCCTGGTGATCATGGTCGTTAACATCATTGGCGGCCTGATGATTGGCATGCTGCAGCACGATATGAGCTTCGGCGATGCCGGTCGCAGCTATATGTTGCTGGCCATCGGGGATGGCCTGGTGGCGCAAATTCCCGCCCTGGTTATTTCGACGGCCGCCGGTGTGACGGTATCGCGGGTCAATACCGACCAGGATGTTGGTCAGCAGATGATCAGCCAGTTGTTCATCAACCCCCAGGTGATGATCCTGGCAGCGATGGTCATGGGCCTGCTAGGTATTGTGCCGGGCATGCCCAACATGGTTTTCCTGCTGTTTACCCTGCTGCTTGCCGGGCTGGCCTGGTTCATCATGCGCCGCCAGGAGCAGGCGCTGGTCAAGGAGGAAATCTCCGCCGCACCACCGCCGACCCAGGAGGCGCCTGAGGCCAGCTGGGAAGATGTCCAACTGGTCGATACGCTCGGCCTGGAAGTCGGTCATCGTCTGATTCCACTAGTCGATTCACGACAAAAAGGCGAGTTGTTGGCGCGGATTAAAAGCGTTCGTAAAAAGTTTGCCCAGGAGGTCGGCTTTCTGCCGCCGGTAGTGCATATACGCGACAACCTGGAGCTGTCGCCAAACGCTTATGTGCTGTCAATGAAAGGCGCCGAAATTGGCCGTGCCGAGGCCTATCCGGGCAAGTGGCTGGCGATTAACCCGGGTCAGGTGTCCGGGGAACTGCAAGGCACGCCAACCGAAGATCCTGCCTTTGGCTTGCCCGCGGTGTGGATTGAGTCCAGCCAGCGAGAGCATGCCCAGGTCTACGGCTACACGGTCGTCGACGCCAGCACAGTGATCGCGACGCATCTCAATCACCTATTGCACCGCCACTCGCCGGAAATGCTCGGCCGCCAGGAAGTTCAGAAACTGCTGGACAAGCTGGGCAGCGAGCAGAAGTCGCTGGTGGAAGAAGTCGTACCCAAGGCCATTTCGCTCACGGTGCTGCAGCGTATCCTGCAGAACCTGCTGGATGAAGACGTGTCGATTCGCGACATGCGCACCATCCTTGATACCCTGGCTGAGTACGCCAGCCAGCAGCAGGACGCCAACGAGCTGACGGCTCTGGTTCGTGTGGCCCTGGGCCGGGCGATTACCCAGCAGTGGTTTGCCGGTCAGGATACCTTGAACGTGATGGGGCTGGATGCTCAGCTAGAGCAGGTGCTGGTGCAGGCGATGAACGGCAACGGGGCGATGGAGCCGGGGCTTGCCGAAACGCTAATGACCCAGGCCCAGCAGGCACTGGAGCGCCACGAAAGCAGTGGCGAGCCGCCGGTACTGGTGGTTCAGCATTCCCTGCGTGCGGTGTTGTCGCGGTTCTTGCGCCGTCGCTTGCGCCATATGGCCGTCCTGTCCCAGGCTGAGATACCCGATGACCGCACGCTGCGGGTAACCACTGTGGTAGGGGGCCGCTGATGCCAGCGTCACTATTTGACTCACGGCCAGGGGTAATACATGAGTGTTAGACGTTTCGTGGGCGCCAACAGTCGCGATGTGATGCGCCAGGTGCGTGAAGCGCTGGGTGACGACGCGTTGATTGTCGCGAACCGGCGCACTGAGGGCGGCGTTGAAATTCTCGCCATGGCCGACGAAGCCGTTGATCATTTCGAGCCTTCGCCCCCTCCCGCCAACGAGCCACCGGCTGCGCCGAAGGATCCGCTGGAGTCGATGAGTGAGCGCTTACTGCGCGAAATGCAGGATATGCGCTCGCTGCTTGCTTCCCAACACACCGACCGTAGCACAACACCCACTGCCTCGACCGCCAGCGGGACAGAGCGTTGGCGACAGCTGCTTTGCGGTGTTGGTTTCAGCCGCGAGCTTGCCGACGACATCCTGATGGACCTGCCGGGCTTCCTGTCGGCGCAAAGTGCGGACAGCGAGCAGGCACTGCCTTGGTTGCGTGAGCGCCTGATGGCACGACTGGCCGTGCTCCAGGATGAGCCCGAATTTTTCGATCAAACGGGCATTGTCGCCCTGGTTGGGCCCACCGGGGTTGGCAAGACGACCACTACCGCCAAGCTCGCGGCTCGCTTTGTCATGCGCCATGGGACCCGTCCCGTCGCCCTGGTGACCACCGACAGCTTCCGTATCGGCGCTCATGAGCAACTGCGCATCTACGCGCGCCTGCTGGATATCCCGATGTACGCGCTGGATGCGGAGCAACCCATCGACGACCTGCTGAATCGTCTGCAGGGCAAACAGTGGGTCATCATCGATACCGTGGGCATGAGCCAGCGCGACCAGCGGGTCATCGAGCAGATCGCTCACTTGCAGGGTGGTCGCTCCAACGTCAGGTTGGTACTGCTGCTGAATGCCGCCAGCCAACCGGAAACGTTGGAAGAAGTGGTGATGCGCTATCGCCAGGCTGCCCGTGCGGCAGGTGCTGAACTGGATGACTGCATCATCACCAAGCAGGACGAAGCGGGACGTTTGGCCCCTATCCTGGATATTGTCATGCGCCATGGCATGCGCGTGCTGTTTGGTTCCTATGGTCAGCAGGTCCCCGAAGATATGGCGGTGGCGGACCCGGCTACCCTGGTCGATCAGGCGCTGAATACCGACGCGGCCGGGTCAGGCAGTGGATCTCCATCCGCCGCACCGCTCAGCATGCCCCGCTGGTCACGGGATGTGCTGGGCCAGGGGCGCCGTCTGTCGTCGCTGTTTGCGCGTCTGCGCGAGCGCATGGTGGGCTTTGAGCGTCTCGAAGGCGTCTGGGATATCGCTAACCTGCCCAGCGTGTTGCAGGATCAGCGTCTGGACGAGCTTCTGGAAGGGTACCCACCGCCCCAACACATGCTGGGCATGGCCTGGTCGCCCCGCCGCAATGAACGCGGCTGCGATTGGGCGATGCCGGATATAGGACTGGATGCCGAGGGCGCCTGGATGGCGCTACCCTGGCTTCAGCACCGCCAGCCCGCTGGCTGGCAACCGCGCATGACCACCTTTAGCGAGCGCGATGGCGTCGCCGTGCACCTGCTGCCGTCATTACCCGATAGCGAGGCGTTGACCTGGTTAGAGCGCCAATACCTGACCTGGGTCAGCTTGGCACCCCCGGCACTCAGGGTAAACTTGCACGGTGAACGCTATGCGCTGCGCCAGCTGTTTGCCGAGAGTACGCTCAATCACCGCGTCAATGTGCGCTTCCGTGGCCAGCCGATGGCGCTGTGGACGGCCTATGCCGAAGTTACCGACAAAGAGGGGCGGGCGCTGCTGGCGTGGTATGGCGAAGTCCGTGACCCCGAAAGCGCCAAAGTGGTCACCCGCCGTTACTGGCTCACCCCCGCGCGATTGGGCAATGAGGTGCTGAGCCTGCTGGTGACCCAACTGCAGAGTGAAAGCCTTGCGGCGCTGACACGGCGTGCCTGGCAGCAGCTCAAAGACGCCGATAGTGGCGACGTAAGCCCTGAAGTGCGCCTGTTGATGGCCAGTGGCATTGCCGCCATTGCCGGGCACCTTGATTGCGCCGAGGACGAGGCCGCCGGTGCATTGCACGGTGATGTGCTGAACCTGCTAAGCAGCCGTCGCCGTCGGCGGGATACGGCATTGCTGGATGCGCTGGTATACGCCTTTATGGCCCGTGATGCGATCCGCCAACTGGGCGGTGTTAATCGTGAGGGCCTAGCATGAGCGCACAAGACCAAGCTTCTGGGCTGCGCAAGTGGGCGGATCTGCAGCGTCAGCAGCGGGGCGATGAAGCGCCTCCCGAGGCAACGGAATCATCCGGGCCGATGGCCTACCGCTCACCCGTGGTGCCCAGCGCGGCGGCCATGGAGCCGCCTGTCACACCGCCTAAGCCTAAAACGCCGTTAATGGTCACCGGGCTATCAGGTGATGGGCCGGTAGAGGTGCGCAAGGTCAGCGCGCGCCTGGGCCAGTGGGCCGCGCTAGGGCGAGCCTGGGCCGGGGATCCGGCCGACTGGGATATTCGGATCGTGATGCCGGATGAGCCAGAACTGGCGACGCTCAGTCAGCAACATCGTCGCTGGGCGTTGTGGGTCAGCAGCGATGCCGATGCATTTGGGCGTATGTACCAGCTATTGAAACAGCTGCGGCAGCATAACGGCCCGCAACGCTTGTTGGCACTGCACGAGCCTCACCTGCCCAGGCAAGGCCTATTGGCCAACCTGCAGCAAGCGGCCGGCCACTATCTTGACACTGAATTGCTATTGCTGGCCCGCTAATGGCAGCTAACGCCGGTAAAGCGTCTAATAATCGGGGTTAATCCGCTCATGAGAAGGAACGATGCATGCTAGGCTATTGGCGTCATGCGATTAGCATTTTGGTACTAGCCTTGGGACTCGGTTCGTTTGCTCAGGGAGCGTCCAGCAGCTGGGTGACACATGTGCCGGGGCTCATGGTGACCATGAGCGACCGCGCCAGTCGCAGTGAACCGGTTCGTCCTCCAGCGGGCGCTACCACGCCAGCGGCGGTCATCGAGCGAGTCCAGTGGCAGTACCAACACGCGCCCGGGGCAGCGCTACAGGCATGGTTATGCCACCCCGAGCGCTGTGTGTCATTATCGGGCATGCGTGGGGAGACCCGTGCTTTATCAGGCATAAGTGCGACAACGCCCCTGCATTTTCAATTTGCGCTAAACCCAGGGCAGCGTCCCGTTAGCGTTAAAGGGTTGCAGATGATAGTGAATTACCAGTGAGCACAGGTGGTTTAGCCGCGAGGCAATAGGATGTACACAGCACAAGGCAGGATCAAACAAAGTGAGCTGATGACGGAGTATATGCCACTGGTGAGACGTCAGGCCTTGACGCTTCAGGTCAGGTTGCCGGCCAGCATAGAGCTGGATGACTTAATCCAGGCAGGCATGATGGGGCTACTGGAAGCTCTGGGACGTTTCGATGCCACTCAGGGGGCCACCTTTGCGACGTTTGCCAGTCAGCGCATACGCGGGGCGATGGTGGACGAATTGCGTACCCGTGATTGGCTGCCTCGCAGCGTCCGTCGTTCGGCGCGGGCCGTTGATGAAACCGTCAGGCGTTTGGAGCAGTCGCTTGGGCGTCCCCCCGAAGAAACGGAAATCGCTGACGCCATGGAGATGCCGCTGGGCGACTATCAGCAGCTATTGCACGATACCAATAGCGGGCAGTTGCTGCCCTTTGAAGAGCTGGTGGCGGATGGCAGCGAACCGCATAATCGCGAAACCGTGAGTTCGCCGTTTGACCACTTGCTCGATGCCCAGCAGCGGGAAACCCTGGTGGCGGCCATTGAGGCCCTGCCCGAGCGTGAAAAGTTGCTCATGGCGCTGTATTACCAGGAAGAGCTCAACCTGAAAGAAGTGGGCGCTGTTCTCGGCGTCACGGAGTCACGCGTTTCCCAGTTGCATAGTCAGGCAGTCAGCCGTCTGCGCGCCAAGTTAAACGACTCGGTTTAGGGTCTTTTGACGTCACTGCCAGGGCAACGGCGATTGGCTGACGTTTTAGCGCTCGGTGCTGATAAGCCCCGTTATATTGCTTTAAGGAGCACGACATGAACCCATCGACGCTGATCGGTATTTTCGCCAGCATCCTGTTGCTGGTAAGCGTCCTGTTTTTCACCGCCGAATCGCCGGATAGCTTCCTCAACCTGCCCGGGCTCGCCATCGTGGTCACGGGCACACTTGCCGCTACCTTTATCAGCTATCCCCTCAAGGAAGTGCTGCGGGTGGTGCGTCTGGTCGGGCTGGTCTTCCGGCGCGAAAACACCTACGTGCGTGATGATATCAACGAGTTGGTGGCCATGTCCCGGCTGTGGTTCAAGGGCGATGTCCGCGCTGTTGAACGAGAGCTCGAAAACACCCGTAATCCGTTTTTGCGGACCGGCATTCAACTGGTGATCGCCAACACCAAAGAAGACGAAATCTTCGATATGTTGCGCTGGCGTATTGCGCGGCTGAAGGCGCGTGAGCATGCGGAAGCCCAGATATTCCGCACCATGGCCACTTATGCGCCCGCTTTCGGCATGATTGGCACCCTGGTGGGGCTGGTCAACATGCTGGAAGTCATGGACTCTGGCAATCTCGATGTGATCGGCCCGCGCATGGCGGTGGCCTTGCTGACCACCTTCTACGGTATCCTGCTGGCCAATCTGGTGTTCAAGCCTATTGCGGTGAAGCTCGAGCGGCGCACCGAGGAGCGCTTGATCACCATGAACATGGTGCTGGAGGGGATCTCCCTGATTACCAAGCGGCGGCTACCTTCCTTTATAGAAGAAACGCTCAACTCCTTCGTCGCCAACTACCACGACGAAATCCGCGAGCCGGAGGTCAAAAAGCCGCGCGCCTCGAATAGCGCCCCCGCCAAGGGGTAGTCGGGATGCTAGACCGGGATACCCGCCATACATTGGAAGCGCCACTGCCCAAGGACAGTGGCGACGATGGCTGGATGACCAGCTATCTGGATGTATTGACGCTGTTGCTGACCTTGTTTGTCTTGCTGCTCTCGCTGGCGCCACCCGGCGGTAACGACGCTGGCTCGCAAGCCAGCGTCGATGAAGCGTCCCCCGGCGCGATCGCCGACCTGCCTCTGGCATCACTGGCGACCGGTATCGAGCCCCGTCACAGCGGCCTGCAGCCGCGCTTTGACGGTATCAGCATTCCGGGAGTGGACGTCTCCCAGGGGCAGGAAGGGGTGACGCTGCGCATCAACGACAACCTGTTGTTCGACAGCGGCCGGGCGCAACTCACCGGGCAGGGCCGTGACCTCGTCGACAGTCTTGTCGAAGTGCTCAGCGCCTTTGATGGGCAGGTGTCCGTCGAAGGCCATACCGATAATGTGCCCATCTCGACCTCTCGCTTTCCTTCCAACTGGGAGCTATCGTCGGCACGGGCGATCGCCGTGGTCCGCCATCTGGATAGCCAGGGGCTCGAGGTTGATCGCATGCGCGCCGTTGGCTATGCCGATACCCAGCCCATAGCCAGTAATGCCACGGCGCAGGGGCGGGCGGCCAACCGTCGCGTCGAGCTGGTGCTCAGGCAGCCGCCAACCCAGGATTAACCCCCGCTAAAACGCATCCCGGCATAGGCGCTGCATCCTTGCCAGCGCCTCTCCCGCGCCCTCCAGGCTGAATATCATGTACCAGGGGTCTTCATCCCCCTGGTCAAAGCCCAGAAAGACCTGCTCGCCGACGCTCATGTCGGCGATCAATTGATCGATATCGTTGAGATAAAAGTGGGCATAAAAGCCGTTATTGCCCCGCTCGGTGATAAATTCGGCGACGCTGTGAATGCGCTCGCGTTCATCGACGCGTAGCCGCGCAGGCACCTGATTAACCGCTCGGCTTTCGCCCTGAGCGGCTTCCAGTTCGACACGCATCTCCAGCCAGGGTAAGTCGCACACGCCCTGGGTGGCATTGACGCTCAAGGTGGCATCCGAGTAGCTGTGCGCTTCCACGGCACGAAAATGACGCTCGTTACCGAGGGTCAATGCCATCGACTGCCAATGGTCGTGGGTTTGGTCGTCTTCGACGTTAAACGACACGGCATGCGCCGATGGCAGCGATAACACCAACGCAGCGCCAAGCGCAGGGTAAGCAAGTGCGGAATGAAAACGCGATATCAACGGCATGAACAGGCCCATCATCTGGAAAACCCTTAGCCTATCGTCTGATGCACGGTGACAAAAGACTAAGGCGCTGATTTTTCTATATATGGTAGAAAAAATATGAAAAAGCAGCCGATATAGTGCAAAGTCAAGACTATACTTCACCCGGTTGCCTCGTATAATCGCTTTGACCAAGCGCTATTTTCAACGCCGCTAAGGAGTTTCGCGACATGAGTACTGCTACCCAGGCTATGAACACCTCTAACGATGTCCCGCTTCAGGAACCGTCGCGGGAAATTTGGGATGCCAAATATCGTCTTAAGGATCGCCATAGCCAGCCGGTGGATCAGGACCTGGGCGCGACCTTCGAGCGGGTGGCGAAAGCCTTGGCGGATGTAGAAGGTGACAAGGCGCAAGAGTGGCTGCCGAAGTTCCGCTGGGCGTTGGAAAATGGCGCGGTGCCTGCCGGGCGGATTCTCTCCAACGCAGGGGCTGACGCCTATAAGCCCGCGGTGAGCCTGATTAACTGCACGGTGTCGCGCACCATTCGCGATTCGATGCGCGATATCCTGGACTCCGTGGTAGACGCCGGAATGACCCTCAAGTCCGGCGCCGGTATCGGCTACGACTTTTCCACGTTGCGCCATAAAGGGGCCTTTGTGTTCGGCGCGGGCGCAGGCACCAATGGCCCGCTGGCGTTCATGGATATCTACGACAAGATGTGTTTCACCGTGGCCTCTGCCGGTGGCCGTCGCGGCGCGCAGATGGGCACCTTCGATGTCGGCCATCCGGACGTGCGTGAGTTTATCCAGGCCAAGCGCGAAGCCGGGCGCCTGCGTCAGTTCAACCTTAGCCTGCTGATTACCGACGAGTTCATGGAGGCCGTCAAGCATAACGCCGACTGGCCGCTGGCTTTCCCGCTCCACCCCGGCGAGAAAGACGACGTCAGCGACGAGGACATCATCTATCGCGACTGGCCGGTGGTCGAGGAAGGCTATACGGTCGACGATGAAGGCCGCGTGGCCTGCCGGATTGTCGAGGTGATCAAGGCGCGGGAGCTGTGGGACACCATCATGGCCTCGACCTACGATTACGCCGAGCCCGGGTTCATTTTGATTGATCAGGTGAACCGCATGAACAACAACTGGTTCTGCGAAGATATCCGCGCCACCAATCCCTGCGGTGAGCAGCCGCTGCCGCCGGAAGGCGCTTGCCTGCTGGGCTCGGTCAACCTGACCCAGTTCGTCATTGAGCCGTTCAGCGACCAGCCGCGCTTTGACTGGGACCGCTACCGTAAAGTAGTGGCGATCTTCACCCGCATGCTGGATAACGTGGTCGAGATTGCCGGCTTGCCGCTGCCCCAGCAGCAGCGCGAAATCGAAGCCAAGCGCCGCCATGGCATGGGGTTTCTGGGCCTGGGCTCGACGCTGACCATGCTCAAGATTCCTTACGGCTCCCAGGCGTCGCTGGCCTTTACCGAAGAAGTCAGCCGTCACCTGGCCATTGAAGGCTGGAAGCAGGCGTTGGAGCTGTCCCAGGAAAAAGGCATGGCCCCGGTGCTCGCCGAAGAGCACGTGATCACGCCGAAGATGATGCGCGAGCGTCCCCAGCTGGCCAAGGACGGCTATGAGGTGGGCGACAAGGTGCCCGGGCGTATTCTTCATGCCCGTTACAGCCAGTACATGAACAAGGTGGCCGAGCTTGAACCCGAGCTCGTGGCGCAACTTGCCGAACACGGCGCACGCTTTACCCACCACAGTTCCATCGCGCCGACCGGCACGATTTCGCTGTCCATGGGCAACAACGCGTCCAACGGCATCGAGCCGTCGTTCTCGCACCGTTATTTCCGCAATATCATCCAGTCGGGCAAGAAGACCAAGGAGCAGGTCGAGGTCGTGTCCTTCGAACTGGCAGCCTATCGCCACTTTATTGCCGCTGATGCGGTGGACAGCGACCTGCCTGACTACTTCATCACCGCCGATGCGGTGACGCCCGAGCAGCACGTGGCGGTTCAGGCGGCGGCCCAGCAATGGATCGACTCGGCGATTTCCAAGACGGTCAATGTGCCTACCGAGTTTGCGTTCGAGAAGTTCCAGGACCTTTATTTGCAAGCCTACGAAAGCCGTCTCAAGGGCTGCACGACCTTCCGCTTCAATCCGGAAGCCTTCCAGGGCGTTCTGGTGCGCGAAGACGACCTGAAAAACACCACCTATGTGTTTGAGCTGGAGAACGGTGAAACCCTCGAACTGACCGGCGATGAAAAAGTGATCTACGACGGTGAAGAGCACAACGCCGCCAACCTGTTTGATGGTCTGAAAGAAGGCACCTACGGCAAATGGTGATGCCGGGCCACGCCCCATCACGCACAACCCTGCAACCCTTTGCCAAGTGGAGAACGTTATGACTGTTGAAATCACCTCGAAAATCGTCGGTTACCGTATCAAGCAGCAGGCGCCTGAAGCGCCAAGCCCGACCCTGCCCGAGGAAGACCCGCTGACGGTGCGCATTCCGTCGCGTCCGGAAGGCACACTGGAAGCCGTCTCGGAAAAGATTTCCTATGTCGGCGCCGAAGGCCGCAAAAAGGTTTATCTACTGGTGTCCTTCATGCCGGTGGAAGGCGTGGTCGGCGGCAAGCGCGTGGTCATCGAGCGCCCGGTGGAGTTTTTCTTCCCTTCCGGACAGCTTTCCAGCGAACACCAGTGGATTACGGCGACCATGCGTAGCCTGTCACTGGCGGCCCGCGGCGGTTACGTCACCCAGGCAGTGGCCGACTTGCGCAAAGTGGCCTGGGACAAGGGCCTGGTGCGTTGTGGCATGAACCGCTGGAACAAACCCATGTTCCATGATTCCGAAGTGGCCGCCATTGCCTGGTCGATCCAGCAGATTCTGTACCGTCGCGGCTTTCTGGATCAGGACGGCAACCAGGTGCCGGTGGAAAGCCTGGTGGAGCGCTACGCGCATCGCATGCAGCACGGCCACGCCTGGCAGCCCCCCGCCGACGACATGCCCGCTGAGGCAGAAAACGGCGCGGTCGAGCCCATCGGGCAAGATGCCGCCACCTCTAATGCCCCGAGCAACGGCCCGGCGGTCGTCGGCCACTGCCCTGAATGCCGCGGAGAGCTGATCATGATGGATGGCTGCCCCACCTGCTACGCAGGGTGCGGCTGGTCGAAGTGCGGCTAATGTAAGTCATCGCCGTACGGAAAAGGGCGCGCGCTTATACGGCTCGCGCCCTTTTCCATTGATGTATTGGCGGGGGGCGTGCTAGCCAGCAGCGTCAAACAGCGGCCGCACGTTATCGGTCAGGTAGGCGTCGTCAAACTCGCCTTCCACGGAGAGGGCGTCCAGGTCCGGAATGGTGACGTTATGACGGTCGCGGAAAACCAGGCCGTCCTCGCTTAGCGCGCTGAATGTCCGGCTGACGTGAACCGGGCTTAGACCCAGAATATCGGCCAACTGCTCCTGGGAAAGCGGCAGGCGGAACTGGCCGCTGATATCGTCATTGGTCTGACGAAGACGTAAATACATTTCATGAAGAAAATGGGCCATTTTCTGGCGGGCGCTGCGCCGGGCAATGTTCACTAGCCGTTCGGTGAGCAGCGCCTGCTGACGGCTGCCGATGGCAAACATGATCGAGGTCAGCGGCAGCGACTGGCGAAATAGTTCGAGCATGCGGCGATGGGGGAAGTGGCAGATAACCCCATCGTTGATCATGCGCACGTTCTCGAGACGCTGGTTAAAAGCAAACTCACGCAGGCCGATGATATCGCCGGGCAAAAAGACTTCGAGTATCTGGCGGTCGCCGTTTTCCAGGTGGCGATACGAGTAAGCCCAGCCGCTTTTCAGCGTACAGAACTCATTGGCCGGGTCGCCTATCTCCCAGAGTAGTGTGCCTGCTTTAATATCGGTGGGGCTATCCTCCAGCGAGATGAGCAGTTGTCTTTCGTCTTCATCAAGCGAGCAGTAGTGGCTGAAATGCTTAATGATGCAGCTTTTTTCCTGGCCCACGATTAACCACCCCTGAACGATGTTCGCTTAAAATCAATGACTCAACCAATCGCTACTATAAACGACGCCGATAAAAAATGCTTAACGCCATGTATTACATGAGTTTCGCAGCGTGGCGGCGACTCACGCAAGTCCCGCCATGATGGATCATCAGGCAGACGCGCGTTGTTGCCGCGCCAGTAACGGTGCCAGGAAGCGTCCGGTATGCGATGTCGCCTGTTTGGCGACCTGCTCAGGTGTGCCTTCAGCGATGATCCGACCGCCCCCGGAGCCGCCTTCGGGACCCAGGTCGATAATCCAGTCAGCGGTCTTGATCACATCCAGGTTGTGCTCGATCACCACGATGGTGTTGCCGTGATCGCGCAGGCGGTGGAGCACCGTCAGTAGCTGGCGAATATCTTCAAAGTGCAAACCGGTGGTTGGCTCATCCAGGATATACAGCGTCTTGCCGGTATCGCGCTTGGCCAGTTCCCGGGCGAGCTTGATCCGCTGGGCTTCGCCGCCCGACAGCGTGGTGGCACTTTGCCCCAGGCGAATATAGGACAGGCCCACGTCGAGCAGGGTTTGCAGGCGGCGGGCAATGGCCGGTACCGGGCTGAAGAACTCCAGGGCATCTTCCACCGTCATGGCCAGCACTTCGTGGATGGTCTTGCCCTTGTAATGGATATCCAGGGTTTCACGGTTATAGCGCTTGCCCTTGCACACGTCGCAGGGCACATAGATATCCGGCAGAAAGTGCATCTCGACCTTGATCATGCCCTCGCCCTGACAGGCTTCGCAGCGCCCGCCCTTGACGTTGAAGCTGAACCGGCCGGGCTTGTAGCCCCGCGAGCGGGCTTCCTGGGTGCCCGCGAACAGTTCGCGGATGGGCGTGAAAATGCCGGTATAGGTGGCCGGGTTGGAACGCGGTGTGCGGCCAATCGGGCTTTGGTCGATATCAATCACTTTATCCAGCTGATCGAGCCCTTCGATTTTTTGATAAGGCGCGGGGGTGAGCGAGGTCGCGCGATTCAACTCCCGGGCGGCGATGGGCATCAGGGTGCCGTTGATCAACGTCGATTTACCCGAGCCGGACACACCCGTAATGGCGACAAACAGCCCCAGCGGCAGCGAGAGCGACACGTCCTGAAGGTTATTGCCGGTGGCGCCGCGGACGATGAGCTGCTTTTCCGGATTGCCGGGAATGCGGTAGGGCGGCACGGCGATTTCCCGCGTGCCGGAAAGGTACTGGCCGGTCAGCGACTCGGGATTGTCCATGACGTCTTGCGGGGTGCCCTGGGCGACAATTTCGCCGCCGTGGACGCCAGCCCCGGGCCCGATATCCAGCACGTGGTCGGCGGCGCGAATGGCATCTTCATCGTGCTCGACCACGATCACGGTGTTGCCCAGGTCGCGCAGCCGCTCCAGGGTTTTCAGCAGCCGGTCGTTGTCGCGCTGATGCAGCCCGATGGAAGGTTCGTCGAGAATGTACATGACGCCGACCAGGCCAGCGCCAATCTGGCTGGCCAGGCGAATGCGCTGGGCCTCGCCGCCGGAGAGGGTGTCGGCGCTGCGTTCCAGGTTGAGGTAGTCGAGCCCGACGTTGACCAGAAACTCCAGCCGCGCATGAATTTCATGGACGATCTTGTCGGCGATCTCGCCCTTGCGTCCCGGCAGCCGCAAGTCGGCAAAGTAGCGCCATGCGTCGCCAATGGGCAGATGCACCATATCGGCAATGTTGCGGTCGTCGACGTAGACGTGGCGCGATTCCTTGCGCAGCCGCGAGCCGCTACAGGTCGCGCAGGGCTGTACCGCGATATACTTGGCCAGGTCATCGCGGACCATGTTGGATTCGGTTTCCCGGTAGCGGCGCTGCATATTGGGCAGCACGCCTTCGAACGTATGTTCGCGGGTCACCTTGCGGCCGCGATCGCCCACATAGACAAACGGGATGGTTTCATCGCCGCTTCCGTTGAGGATAATGTCCTGCTCGTGGCGAGCCAGCTCATTCCAGGGCGTTTCCAGTTCAAAACGATAGTGTTTGGCCAACGCCTGAAGCTGGGTGAAATAGTAGATATTGCGCCGGTCCCAGCCCTTGATCACGCCTTCGGCAAGCGACAGCTCCGGGTGGCTGATCAGCTTGGCCGGGTCGAAATACTGCTGGACGCCCAGCCCGTCGCAGGTGGGGCAGGCACCCGCCGGGTTGTTGAACGAGAACATGCGCGGCTCGAGCTCCGCCAGCGAATAGCCGCAGACCGGACAGGCAAAGCGCGACGAGAAGGCGATATCCTCATGGCCACCGTCCATGAAGTGGATCATGGCGGTGCCGTCGGCCAGGTTCAGCGCGGTTTCAAAGGACTCGGCCAGGCGTTGGGCGAGATCATCACGCACCTTGAAACGATCGACGACCACGCTGATATCGTGCTTTTTGCGCTTGTCCAGCGGGGCAATGTCGTCGAGCTCCAGCACCTGTCCGTCGATCAGCGCACGCACAAACCCCTGAGCGCGCAACTCTGCCAGCAGCTGCAAATGCTCGCCTTTACGGCCTTTGACCACCGGAGCCAGCAGCATCAGCTTGGTGCCTTCGGCAAGGTTCATGACCTGATCGACCATCTGCGAAATCGTCTGGGCTTCCAGGTCTTCACCGTGCTCGGGGCAGCGTGGGGTGCCCGCGCGGGCAAACAGCAGGCGCAGGTAGTCGTAAATCTCGGTAATCGTGCCCACGGTCGAGCGCGGGTTGTGCGAGGTAGACTTCTGCTCGATGGAAATGGCCGGTGAGAGCCCCTCGATGTGATCCACATCGGGCTTCTCCATCATCGACAGGAACTGACGCGCATAGGTGGAGAGCGACTCCACATAGCGGCGCTGCCCCTCGGCATAGAGGGTATCGAACGCTAATGAGGACTTGCCTGACCCGGAAAGGCCGGTAATCACGATCAACTTATTGCGGGGCAGTTCCACATCGATCTGCTTGAGGTTGTGGGTGCGTGCACCCCTGACCAGAATGCTGTCCATCAACACCTCGAATCGCGCGGCAAAAGCGTGATTATACGTTTCTCCGGGCCCTCCCGGCAAAGCGGTTTCGCTCGGCAACGGTGTGATGACGTTTCGCTGAATCACCCAACGCGCTAGAATGGGCGGCTATCCAAGCCCCGGTGGGCATTGACTTACCATCGACGGCCATCATCCCAAGGACCATTCCAAGGGTTTTATGCGCAAGGTGTCTGCACTGTTACTGGCCTCTGAACGCCGTGCCATCAGCGGCCTGGCGGGGTTGTACGCGTCTCGTATGTTGGGGCTTTTCATGGTCCTGCCCGTGCTGGCGCTGTATGCCGACGGTCTGGCAGGCTCGACGCCGCTGCTGGTGGGTGTGGCGTTGGGGATCTATGGACTGACCCAGGCGCTTCTGCAAATCCCCTTCGGTTTATGGTCTGACCGGGTTGGTCGCAAACGCGTGATTGCCTTTGGGCTGGTACTGTTTGCGCTGGGCAGCGTGGTGGCAGCGCTTGCTGATTCCATCGGCGCCATGATTGTCGGCCGTGCCCTGCAGGGCAGTGGGGCGGTGGCCGCGGCCATCATGGCGCTGCTGGCGGATCAGACCCGCGAGCAGGTGCGTACCGCGGCGATGGCAACGATTGGCTTGTCGATTGGCGTGGCATTTGCTCTGGCCATGGTGATTGGGCCCTGGCTGGCGGCGTGGGCAGGGCTTGCCGGTGTGTTCTGGCTGACGGTACTGCTGACGCTGTTGGGCCTGATCGTTTTGTGGCGCTGGGTGCCGCCCGCGCCGCGCCGTGTCCAGCACCGCGATGTGGGCATGGACCGTCGGCAGTTGAGGAGCGTGCTGTCACGCCCGGAGCTCTGGCGGCTCGACGTGTCGATTTTTGCGCTGCACTTCGTGCTGATGGCGATTTTTGTGGCCGTACCGTTTCGCTTGCTTGAGGCGGGAATCAGCGCGGCGCATCATGGCCTGGCCTATCTGGCGATCATGGGATTTTCGTTTGTCGCCATGCTGCCGCTGATGATCGTGGCCGAGAAGCGCCAGCGCATGACACGCATCTGCCTGTTGGCGATTGGCGCCATTACGGTCAGCCTGGCGGGTTTGGGGCTTCCGGTCTCTGAGGGCTATTGGTTATTTCCATGGCTGTTTATTTTCTTTACCGGCTTTAACCTGTTGGAAGCCACCCTTCCGTCGATGCTCAGCAAGCTGGCACCGGCCGGGGCGAAGGGGACTGCCATGGGCGTCTATTCCACCAGCCAGTTCCTGGGGGCATTTCTAGGCGGCACCCTGGGTGGCGTGCTGGCAAGTGTCGGGGGGTTGGACGCGGTATTCCTCGGCTGCGCACTGCTGGCGCTATTGTGGTGGGGCGCGATGCTGAATATGCCATCACCACCGCCGTTGAGCAGTGAGGTGGTGGCACTGGGCGACACCGAAGGCGATACTATGGACGTGCTGCTTGAGCATCTGGCAGGCGTGGCAGGCGTCGAGGATGTCATGGTCGTGCCCGAAGAGCGGCTAGCGTATTTGAAGGTCAATCGGCAGCAGCTTGATCAAGCAGCGCTTGCTAAGCTGGTAACACCCCCGAAATCATAAAAGGGGTGGGGTAATAGTGCGTCGCTGGGACGCTGTCGACGTTTATCGATATCAATTGAAAGGAGCGCCTTATGGCTCGCGGCATTAACAAGGTTATCTTGATCGGCAACCTCGGACAGGATCCTGAGGTACGATTCACGCCCTCCGGCACGGCGGTTGCCAACCTTAACCTGGCCACCACCGATACCTGGATGGACCGCCAGAGTGGTCAGCGCCAGGAGCGCACCGAGTGGCACCGGGTGGTGATGTTCAACAAAACCGCCGAAATTGCCCAGCAATACCTCAAGAAAGGCTCCAAGGTTTACATCGAAGGACGTTTGCAAACCCGCAAATGGCAGGACCAGAATGGCCAGGACCGCTACAGCACTGAAATCGTTGCCAACGATATGCAGATGCTTGATTCCCGCGGCGGGGATTACCAGGGCGGCGGCGCGGCACCAAACAACTACGCACAAGGTGGGCAGGGTGGCCAACCTCAGCCCCCTCAGGGTGACCAATACGGCGGACAAGGCGCTGCCCAGCCGCAGCGAGCGCCGCAGCAAAACCAGCCCGCACCGCCGCAAGGCCAGCAAAACAACCAATATGGCGCGCCAGACCCCGGTAATTTCGATGACTTTGACGACGAGATTCCGTTCTAAGTGACGCTCAATGACGCGAGTGAAGGTAAGGGAGACAGGCCGTCTTGAAGCTTTTGATACTCGATGCGGGCCACTGCCTGAGTCTGGCGCTGGCACGCGAAACCAGTCGCCGTTCAGATACTGAACTGGTGATTGAACAAGCGACGCAGGTGAATGCCGAGCGTCTGCGGGAGGTGTCACCGGATGCAGTGATTGTGCCGCCATTGGCGCACCCCCTGAACATGGCCCCCGCCGCCGTTATGGAACACGCCGACGCCGTTGAGGTCTGCCTCGAGGCCTGCCGCACCGAAGACGTGGCGCTCGTCTGGTGTGTGTCTGATCAGCTTTACGAAGACGGCTTCGACGTCGCCATCGATGAGCATGTCGTTCCGGCACCCCGTGATGAAAGCCTGCGCCGTCTGGTGCAAACCGGCAATCGTATCCGGGCCGATTATGCGCGCCATCTGATTGTTCGCCTGGGGCCGCTGTTCGCCCTTGAGGGCAGCCATGCGTGGCTCAACGAGCTGTTGGACAGCCTGGTCATGGGTGACAGCGTGCGGGCGGCGGAAGACGTCATCTTTTGCCCTACCTCGGCGGATGCCGTGGCCCTTGCGCTGATCGGTATGCTCCAGCAGCAGTCCTGCGGTGCGGATGCCTGGGGCGCCTATCATCTGGCGGGGACCGAGCCGGTGAGCGCCTTTACCTTTACCTCCATGGTGAGGACGCAACTATTGACCCACCTTGAAGGTCGTGGCGAGCAAGTGACGTTAGGTGACGTCAAGGCATTGAAGCATCACCATGATGCCAAGTTGCGGCGCGTGCTGAATTGTCGCCGGGTGCTCAATGTGTTTGGTGTCCATCAAAAGCCGTGGCGTTTGGAGGTCGGGCGCATGCTCGATGCCTGGTGTTTAACGCGTGATCCGAAGGGTGTCGACGGCACAGGAGCGTCGTCTTGAAGCAAGTGGTTCGCAGCGTGGTATTTTACGCAGGGTATTTTGCTGCCCTATTGGTGATTGGCGTGCTGTTCCTGCCGATCGCACCTTTTTTACCCCTGGCTGGGCGTTATCGCCTGCTCAATCTATATAATTATTTTCTGATGTTCTGGTTTCGCATTGCCTGCGGCGTGCGCTACGACATTCAGGGGGCGCATCACCTGCCGGACGGGCCCTGCGTGATTCAGGCAAACCACCAAAGCGAGTGGGAAACGGTTTTTCTGCAGGTGATGAAGCCGCCGGTATGTACCGTATTGAAACGTGAGCTGCTGCGCCTGCCCATCTTTGGCTGGGGCTTGCGTTTGCTGCACCCGATCAGCCTGGACCGCTCCAAACCGGCGCGGGCCATCAAGCAGGTGCTGGGCCAGGGCGTTGAACGGCTGAATACAGGGCTTTCGGTGCTGATTTTCCCTGAAGGCACCCGGGTCGAGCCCGGGGAGCGCAGGCGTTACAACAAAAGCGGTAGTGTGGTTGCCTGTCGCGCAGGGGTGCCGGTATTACCCGTGGCCCATAATGCGGGGGAGCGGTGGCCGGGGCGCCATTGGGTTAAACGCCCGGGCGTGCTGCGGGTACGTATTGGCGAACCGATCGAAACGGCAGGACGGACCTCGGATGAGGTGCTGGCTGATGTCGAGGCGTGGATAGAGGCCCAACTGGTTGAGATCTCGGATGTCCCGAGACCGCAATAACGCCCTTATATTGGCTGAGTATAAAATGCCTGAGTATAAAAAACGCCCCCTGCGGATTCCGCTGGGGGCGTTTTCGTGGTGCTTACCGCCGATTATCCCGCAAGGTTATTCGGCGTAGCGCTGGAACACCAGGCAGGCATTGGTGCCGCCAAAGCCGAAGCTGTTGGACAGCACCCGGTCGATTGCCACGTCATCGCGGCGCTCGGTAACGATATCGAAGCCGTCGGCCTGCTCGTCGAGCTGTTCCACATTGGCCGAGGCGGCCACGAAACGGTGCTGCATCATGAGCAACGAGTAGACCGCCTCCTGTACCCCGGTAGCGCCCAGCGAGTGGCCGGTCAGCGATTTGGTCGAGCTCATCGCCGGTGTTGAATTGCCAAATACCTCGCGGACCGCTTTGAGCTCGGCTACATCGCCCACCGGCGTTGATGTGCCGTGGGTGTTGATGTAATCAATATCACCCTCAACGGTTGCCATGGCCTGGCGCATACAGCGAGTCGCCCCTTCGCCGGAAGGTGCCACCATGTCGTAGCCGTCGGACGTGGCGCCATAGCCTACCAGCTCGCCATAAATCTTGGCGCCGCGGGCCTTGGCATGTTCCAGTTCTTCGAGCACGAGCATGCCGCCGCCGCCAGCGATCACAAAGCCGTCACGGGCCTGGTCATAAGGGCGCGATGCCTTGTCGGGCGACGCGTTATAGTGGGTGGAAAGAGCCCCCATGGCGTCGAACAGGCAGGACAGCGTCCAGTGTTCCTCTTCGCCCCCGCCAGCAAAGACCACGTCCTGCTTGCCGAGCTGAATCTGCTCCATCGCACTGCCGATACAGTGTGCCGAGGTAGCGCAGGCCGACGAGATGGAATAGTTCACACCCTTGATCTTGAACGGCGTTGCCAGGCACGCCGAGACGGTACTGCCCATGGTGCGGGTAACGCGGTAGGGGCCTACGCGACGCAGTCCCTTTTCGCGCAGCACATCTGCGGCTTCCACCTGGTTGGCGCTCGAGGCGCCGCCAGAGCCCGCAATCAGGCCAGTTCGCTCGTTGGATACCTGATCGTCGGCAAGCCCCGCGTCTTCGATGGCTTGCGCCATGGAAATATACGCGTAAGCCGCTGCATCGCCCATGAACCGCAGCAGTTTGCGGTCAATGAGCGACTCGAGGTCAATATCAACGCTGCCTGCTACCTGGCTGCGAAAGCCACGTTCAGCATAGTCTTCTTTGAAGCGAATGCCGCTACGGCCACTTCTAAGCGCCTCAAGGACCTGTTGTTGGTCATTGCCCAGGCACGACACAATGCCAAGGCCGGTGACTACCACTCGTCGCATGGGAGCCTCCTGTTAAAAATTCGCAGTGGAGGTGAATAGGCCAACGCGCAAATCATTAGCCTGATAGATATCACGACCGTCTACCGAGACGGTGCCGTCGGCCATGCCCAGAATCAGCCGACGAGTAATAATGCGTTTCATGTTGATACGATAAGTTACTTTTTGCGCGTCGGGAAGTATCTGGCCGCTGAACTTCACTTCACCGCAGCCGAGTGCGCGGCCGCGGCCAGGGTGGCCTAGCCATCCCAGGTAGAAGCCAACCAGCTGCCACATGGCATCAAGCCCCAGGCAGCCTGGCATGACCGGGTCACCAGGGAAATGGCAATCGAAAAACCATAGGTCGGGTGTGATATCCAATTCGGCAATCAATTCGCCTTTATTGTACTCGCCGCCTGCTTCGTGAATGTGCGTGATGCGGTCAAGCATCAGCATGTTGGGGGCTGGCAGTTGGGCATTACCCGGGCCAAAAAGTTCGCCGCGGGAGCAGGCCAGCAGTTCATCGCGATCAAAGGAGTGTTGCTTGGTCACTGAATCTTTCCAAGTATCAGGGTAAAAGGTTGAGCCTAGTCTACTTCCCGAAACCGCTGAATGCACGTAACGGGCTTATTATTGGCGTGCCCTACAGATTTTTTATGGGCGGCCGAAAGTATAATGAGGCAAATAGTGTAGAGTCGAATGATTGGTTTTGCACATTAAACGGCTTATTGACGTAAGATTGACGTTCCGTTGCCTGTCAGGCGTCGTCATGACGCTGATCTAATTATTTTTCGGAGCAACTCTTAGCCCGTTTTTATAGGATGTCGTGAACAAGCATGTGGCTTCCCGTTTCCCTTAGTCGCCCCCTGGTCTGGGCTGCGTTGGTGGCACTGCCCGCCTGCATCTGGATTCCCGATGCGGCGCTGCGCATGGTCGCGGCATCGGTGGTGGCGCTTGGGCTCTGGGATGCGTGGCGTCAGGTGCGTCAACAGCGTCTCAGGTTGCGCCTCTCGCAGGATGCGATCGGGCTTGCCAATGATGCGATGGTCATCAGTGACATAGAGAACCGTGTTATTGCCGTGAACCCTGCGTTTACTGAAATTACCGGCTACGAAAGTCATGAAATACTGGGGCTAAAGCTCGAAACACTAGCAGCCCCGAGGCACGATAAAACATTCTACCAGCATTTCTGGAGCACACTTAAAAACACCGGGCGCTGGGAAGGCGAGATGTGGAACCGCCGCAAGCACGGCGATGAATACCCCGAGTGGCTCAAGGTGCGTGCCATCACCGATAAACGCGGCAATATAACCCATTTCATTAGCCTTTTTGCCGATATTTCCGCCCAGAAAGCCCGTGAGCGCGATCTGCGGCGAATTGGCTATGAAGACCCGCTGACCGGTCTGCCCAACCGGCGGCGTCTGCACGACCTGATGGAATCACGCCTGCGCAGTCTGCGCGCGGGAGAGAGTCTGGATATTGCGCTGATCGATATTGACGGTTTGAAATCGGTGAACGACAGCATGGGCGTTGAGCAGGGTGACCGTTTGCTGGCGCGTTTTGCTCAGCGGTTGACGAGCTATATGGCGGGCAGCGTCGTCGGACGTCTAGGCGGCGATGAATTCATGGTCATGCGCACCACGACCTATGATGATCACGATAAGTGGGTGGCGAACCTGCGTGATCACATGAGCAACCCGTTTGAGATCCAGGAGCAATCGTTGCGTCTGGGTTTGACCATCGGCAGCTGTCGAGTCCCGGAAGACGGTCGTGACTCCGGGGTGTTGTTTCAACGGCTGGAGTCGGCGTTATACAATGCCAAACGGCTGGGGCGTAACCACAGTCTGCGTTTTCGCCCCGCTCTGGACAAGCAGGACAATCCGCAATTGTCGCTGGTCAGCGACCTGCGTGCCGCCCTCGTCTCGGGGGATCAACTGGAGCTGTATTTTCAGACCCAGCACCACCCCGGTACGGGCGAGCTGCTTGGCATGGAGGCGCTGCTGCGCTGGCAGCACCCGCGCGATGGGATGATATCGCCGGGTGAATTCATCCCCTTGGCCGAGCGCCACGGCCTGATGGCGGAGCTGGGTAGCTGGGTGATTGAAAAGGCCTGCGCGCAGCAGGCGCACTGGGCCAATAATGACATGCCGACGCTGACCATGTGGGTCAACATCTCGGCGCTGCAACTCTTTCATGGTGATCTTGAAAGCCAACTGGCCACCTGCCTGAAGCGCTACCGGATAACGTCTGCTCACATCGGCCTGGAACTCACCGAATCGGTCTTGCTGGACGAGCGCGCAGGCGACATGGGGCCGCGCCTGAGAGCGCTACGCGACCAAGGCTATGCCATTGCGATCGATGACTTCGGTACTGGCTATTCATCGCTTGGTTACCTTAAGCGCCTGCCGGTGGACAAGATAAAGCTCGACCGAGCGTTCATTCGAGAATTGCCCGGTGACCAGGCCGATGCGGCGATTGTGAAGGCGGTGCTGTCGATGGCCAAGGGACTGGGGCTTGATGTGATCGCCGAAGGCGTCGAAACCAAAGAGCAGTGCGATTTTCTGGTTGATGCGGGATGTCATATGGTGCAAGGGTTTTATTTCGCCCGTCCTCAGCCTGCACACGAACTGGAGCAACGTTTGCTTCCTAAAGCCCAGCCTGCCAAGGCTCGCACCGGCGAAGTGGCAAGCTCAGGGCGCTAGTGGGTGTCGGCATAGCGAAATTGCCAACGTCGGTAATAGCGGCAAACGCCAAGGCAGAGGAGTGCCCATATCAGTGCCTGGGCGGGCAGCAGCCAAGGCGCCAGGATGACCTCGGTGAGGGCGGCGCCGGCAAAATACGACAAGGGACCGCCCAGCGCGCCCAGCGCCGCTGCCAGCCAGGGCCATTGCCATAGCCAGGCAAGCGAGTGATGCACCAGAGTGGCGAACAGTGGCCAGAGCATCCACAGCCATAACGGCAGTAAGCCTGCGATGAGCTGTTGATCGGCAAATATCAGCCCCCCGGCCAGCTGTAGACCGCCGTCGACCGCGAGCCCTAATAAGGCAAAGGCCGCCACCAGTCGCCACTCCCCGGGTTTACCGACATACCGCAGATGCAGTGCAATCCAGGCACTGCCCGCAATCGCGGCAACCCAGGAACCTCCCAGCACGCACAGCGTCCAGATCACTTCAAAGCCCAGAGCGTTAACGAGCACTGCCACCAAGCGCCGCCGGGCGAGCATTACAGCGCTCCGGTCAAGGGGGCCGGTTTGGCAGCGGGCTTGGCCAGCAGTAAGTGACATGTGCCAATCGAACGCTCCAGGAAACCGCCCTCGCAGTAGCACAGGTAATAACGCCACATGCGAATAAAGCGTTCGTCATAACCCAGTGCTTGCACATCTTCCAGGTGGGCCTCGAAGCGGTGGCGCCATTCGCGCAGGGTGCGCGCGTAATGCTGGCCAATTTCATCGAGCGCTACCATGTTGAGCGATGTCTTGCGCATCAGGCTGCTGGCAATGGCGTGGTGGGAAGGTAAAAAGCCGCCGGGGAAGATATACCGCTTGATAAAGTCCATATCCCGCTTGGCGCCATCAAAGCGCTGGTCGCGGATGGTAATCGCCTGGAGCATGGCTTGACCGTCATCGGTCAACAGGCTATCGACCTTGCGCAGGTAGGTATCCAGGTACTGGTGGCCGACGGCTTCAATCATTTCGACGGAAATCAGCCGGTCATAGCGGCCGGTCAGTTCACGGTAGTCCTGTTTCAGCAGCGTGATGCGCGCCTCCAGGCCTTCTTCCTTAATGCGCTTAGCGGTATAGGCGTATTGTTCTTCGGAAATGGTGGTCGTCGTCACCTGGCAGCCGCGGGTCTTGGCCGCATGGATGGCAAGCCCACCCCAGCCCGTTCCGATTTCCAGCAAATGGTGCTCGGGTAGCACATTGAGCTTGTCGAGCATGACATCAAGCTTGTAGGTCGAGGCTTCTTCCAGACTGGCATCCGGGTAGGGGAAGACGGCGCTGGAGTACATCCAGTGGTGCTTGTCGAGAAAGGTGCCAAACAGGTCGTTGCCGATATCGTAGTGCGCGGCGATATTGCGTCTGGAGCCGGTCAGGCTGTTGCGCTGAAAACGATGCACCAGGCCCATCAGCCAGCGTGTCATGCGCGCGCTGCCGTTCTCGAGATGGCCGTTGACCTGGTCCAGGTTAATGGCAAACAGGCGCACCAGGGCGACCAGGTCATCGGCGTCCCAGTCATTGTCCATGTAAGCCTCGGCGGCGCCCACGGTGCCGCCGAAAGCCAGCCGCTTCCAGGCGCGTGCGTGGCGGACGACGACGGTGACGTGAAGCTCCCCGCCGCGACCCAGATGGTGGCATTGATTGCCTTCAATCAGGGTAATGTGGCCACCGGTAAAGGTGTCCAGCTGCGCAATCAGCCGCTTTTTCAGCCAGCGGGTGACACGCCCCTGGGGGGCGGGTTGAATATCAGGCGGCGTGGAACGCAGGGTCGTCATTTCGAGGTCTCCTTGCGCTTGGGGTGGTTGTAGACAGGGTTGCGCTTCAACCACAGCCGAAGCGCCTCAAAATGAATGCCGGTGATGGTTTTCAGGCTGATCCATGGCTGGCGCGCCAGAGTGGTCAGCAACACCCTGGCGGTGGCGGGGGCCGCCTCCAGGGTCAGGGTGGCGTCGAAGTGACGCTGCCCGGCCTGCCAGTTTTCCATGTGCAGTAACAGCTGCTCGCCCGGTGTGTTAAATCGCCATCGGTAAATCATGTCCATGGGGTTGAACGGTGAGACGTGCATGGCTTTATCGAAGGTCGCGTGGTGGCTGTGGCGGTGGCCATCGACACGGCAGGCGTAACAGGTGCGCTCACGCCAGGGCATGTTGGTCACTTCGCCAAGCACCGCTGCCAGCTGGCCTGCCCGGTCGTAGGCGTAATACATTGAAATAGGGTTGAACATGGCGCCCAGCGTGCGCAGCTGCGTCAATACGCAGATTCGACCCTCGGGGGCGCTGCCCAACTGGCGTGTCAGCTCTTCGCGGACGGCGGTGGCCAGCGGGCGATCTGTCGGGCCGAGATAGTCGTCGCGGCGAAAACGCGCCAGTGCCGCACCTCTGGCGCTGAACCCCGGCACACCGTCAAACAGCATCGGCAGCTCGTCCAGGTCCAGCCAGGCCATCCACAGCTGGTAATCAAAGCGGTGCGTGTGAGGCGTGAAACGTCGGTGACGCAGGGTGCCGCGATACACCCGTGAATGTGGCGTCGTCATCATCCCGCGTCACCCCCCTGATAGGCATCGAACAGCTCCTTGGTAGGCAGCGCCGTGGGAGCAGAGAGCGGGGTGTAGGCTTCGTCACAACCCAGCGAGCGGGCAACGCGCAGTGCGCTCCAGACGCCATCTTCATGGAAGCCGTTGCGCCAGTAGGCACCACAGAAGTGGGTGCGTCGGGCAGGCGATGAGATCTCGTCGTGACGCTGCTGGGCAGCATGCCCCGCCAGGGTGAATTGTGGGTGGGCGTAGGTGTAGCGTCCCAGCACCCTGGCGGGGTCGATACTGTCTGAATCATTGAGGGTGACGCAAAACGTGGTGTCCGCATCCAGCCGCTGAAGAATGTTCATGTTGTAGGTCACCGAGACCCGTTCGTCGGCACCACGGCCGTCAAGGCGGTAATTCCAGCTAGCCCAGGCACGTTGTCGGCGTGGCAGCAGCGAAGTGTCGGTATGCAGTACCACCTCGTTATCCTGGTAGGGCATGGCGCCAAGAATCTCGCTTTCAGCCGCGGTCGGGTCATCCAGCATGGCCAGGGCCTGGTCGGCATGGCATGCCAGTACGACCTGATCAAAGCGCTGGGTGCCTTGAGCGGTGGTGATCATCACCCCGGTATCCGTGCGGGTAATGCCGGTAACCGGGGTGTTCAGGTGAATACGGTCCGCATAGGGCGCGGTCAACCGTGGAATGTAGCGGCGTGAACCGCCCACCAAGGTGTACCACTGGGGACGGTGGTTGACCGATAGAAGCCCGTGGTTGCGGAAAAAACGGACAAAAAAGGTCAGCGGAAAGGATCGCAAGTCGCCAATGCTCGCCGACCAGATGGCCGCGCCCATGGGCAGCAGGTAGTGCCGCTGGAAGGCCTGGCCGTAGCCGTGGCGATCCAGATAGTCGCCAAGCGTCATGTCCTGGGCAAGCCGGCCGTTCTCCAGGTCCGCAGTGGCCTGCTTGTTGAAGCGCATGATATCGGCCAGCAGGCGGTAGAAAGCCGGGTTGAGCAGGTTGCGGCGCTGGGCGAACAGCGAGGTCAAGGTGTGGCCGTTGTATTCAAAGTCAACGCTGGTCTCGTGTACCGAAAAACTCATTTCTGTGGCCTGGCTGGGAACATCCAGGGCATCCAGCAGGCGCTGAAAATGCGGATAGGTCCAGTCGTTGAAGACGATGAAGCCGGTGTCGATGGCGTAAGGGCGACCACCTACCTCGACGTCCATGGTCGCGGTGTGCCCGCCCAGGCGCGCGTCGGCTTCGAACAGCGTGACCTCGTGCTGGGCGGAAAGATACCAGCCAGCTGCCATACCGCTGATGCCGCTGCCGATCACGGCGATACGCTGTGAACCCAAGGTGCTCATCGGGAAGCCTCTTGATGGCGCGTCATGCGCAGGCCGATTCGGCGGCGCAAAGCGGGGGGTAAAATGCCCAGCAGCTTGACCAGATAGGTAAAGCGGCGCGGAAAATGAATATCCAGATGGCCCTTGACCAGACCCTCGATAATGGCGTCAGCGGCGGTTTCGGCGCTGACTTGCATGGGCATGGGGAAGTCATTGCGCTCGGTCAGCGGCGTCTTGACGAAGCCTGGGTGAATCAGGCTGATGTCGATGCCTTCCTGGTCAAGGTCAAGGCGCAGCGATTCCAGGAAATAGCTGACGGCCGCCTTGGAGGCGCCATAGGCTTCAGCCCGGGGTAACGGCAGGTAGGCAGAAGCGCTCGAAGTGGCCGCAAGCCGGGCGGGCTTGCCTTCCCGGCGGGCGGCACGCAGTAAGGGAAGGGCCGCCTCGACGCCATACAGGGTGCCAAACAGGTTGGGGGTGAAGACACGTTCGATCAGGTCCATGTCAAACTGCTGGGCATTGAGGTATTCACAGGTGCCTGCGTTGAGCAGAACCAGGTCAAGGGCGCCCAACTGCTCGCCGATCTGCTGGCCCGCGGCCAACACCGCATGGCGGTCGCTGACGTCGAGCGGCAGCGGGTGGGCGTTGGGGTGGTCCTGGCACAGCGCTTCCAGCGCCTCGTGGTTGCGGGCGCTGAGTACGACCTGATGACCCTGGGCAATTAGCTTTCTGGCCAAGGCGTCGCCAATCCCCGAGGTCGCACCCGTCAGCCAGATACGCTGGGGGGTTGTCCATGTGCTCATCGAACCTCTCCTGTTACACCCTGCGGCCACCTTGGTCAGATGCCCCAGGCAACGTAATGATTAATCAAGACGATGCTTTAACCAGCGGATGACCCGCCCCATTACCGGGAGGTGCTCATAGAGCATCGCCCCGGCGTCAAAGTAGTCCCTGTGTCGCGCTACACGGCCGTCGTCAGCAAATGTCAACGCACTGCACCCCTCTACCTTGATCGTACGTCCCCCTGCCAGCTTTGGATGCACGAATGTCATGGTCCAGGTGACAAATGCCTGGCTGCCCTGGCGCTGGCGCGTGTGATAAACGAATTGGCAGCGCTCGACGTTTTCATACATCGCGGCAAAATAGCGCGACAGCGCGGGGCGACCTTCAACGTTATGCAGCGGGTCGCTGAAAATTATATCGTCAGTATATACTTCGTACAGCTTTTCTGTACAGGTATTGTCAAGTTTATTGAAAAAGGCGCAAAAATCTTCCAGTGCCTTGTCCTGTGACATGAAGACTCCTGAAGTCGTTAGGCGGTTAGCGGGCCGGTATCAGTCTGACAGCGCCTTGAAGGCATCGAGTGCCCGTTGACGTGCTGCCTTGTGATCGACAATGGGGGCGGGGTAGTCCAGCTGGGTCAGCAGGTCGCGCGGTGGTGCATGGCGGGCTTTGGTCGGCAAGGCGGCAAGCTCGGGCAGCCAGTGGGCGATAAAGTCGCCGTTGGGGTCAAAGCGCGTGGATTGCGTGGTGGGATTGAAGATTCGGAAATACGGGGCGGCGTCGGTACCCGTTGAGGCCGCCCACTGCCAGCCACCGTTGTTGGCACCAAACTCGCCGTCCACCAGGTGGCGCAGAAAAAACGCCTCCCCCCGGCGCCAGTCGATCAGCAGGTGCTTGCTCAGGAACATCGCGGTGACCATGCGCAGCCGATTGTGCATCCAGCCGGTGGTGACCAGCTGGCGCATGGCGGCGTCCACCAGCGGGTAGCCGGTACGGCCTTCGCACCAGGCGTTGAAGGCGTCGGGGTCGTCGCGCCAGGCAAGTTTACGGGTATGGGCCTGAAACGGCTGGTGGCGGCATACCTGAGGAAAGCCGACGGCCACGTGCTGGTAAAATTCCCGCCAGATAAGCTCACTGACCCAGGCGGTCAGGCCTTTATCGCCATCGGCCAAATGTCCGCCATTCTCGCTCATGACGGCCTGCATGCACTGTCGATAGGAGATCATTCCCAGCGCCAGATAGGGCGAAAGCTCGCTGGTGCCGCGCACCTTTGGGAAGTCCCGCTGATCGCTGTAGTGGCGGCCACGGAAGCGTAAGAAGCGTTCCAGGCGGTCGCTGGCGGCGTGCTCTCCTGCAGGCCACTGGTCAGCATCGACCGGGGTGGCATCAAGATCCGGGAGTGTCGGCAAAGGGTCGCTATCGATACCCAGTGGCGATTGAGCATCCGGGGTGTCGCGCAGTGCCAACTGGTCGGCGGTGATCTGCTTGTGCCAGGCCTTGGCAAAGGGGGTGAAGACGCCGTAATAGTCGCCTTTGCCGGTCAGTAGCGTCCCGGGGGCAAAGGCCACCGCATCATGATGCCCGTGTGCCGCAATGTCCGCCTGCTTGAAGGACTCGATGACTGCCTGGTCGCGACGCTGTTCATTGAGGGGATACTCGAGGTTGAAGTGCAAATGCTCGATCTGGTGCTCGCGGGCAATCTCCAGCAAGGTGGCGGGCGCCTCATCGAACGACGCGATATCCCGATGCAGAAGCGGAATGTTCAGCCCCTCGAGGGCTTCTTTGAGGGCCGTCACGCCACGTGTCCAGAAGTCGATCTTGTTGATGCCATGGCCGTGCGCCTGCCACTGGTCCACCGAGCGCAGAAAGACGGCAACCACCGGTCCTTTTGCAGCGGCGGCGGCAAGCGCGGTGTTATCGTGGATGCGCAGGTCACTACGCAGCCAAACTAACTGTCGAGACATGGAAACTCCTGCAGGGCGGTGGTCAAGCGGGTAGCCACCGCCGCTTCGGCGGTGTCACTCAGTTTGTCAAAGGACGCCTGATTCGCGCAGTAATGGGCGCAAGCGGGCGATGGCTTGAGGCAGGTCATCGCCAAGCATATGCACGGAGGTGTCGCGCAGATCGGCGTCGCGCAGCCGGGCGACCTCACCACAAACGCAGATGGGCACATTTAACGTGGCAGCGGCATCCGGCAGTGCCTGGCGAATATAACGGTCGTCTTCCCGTTGGCCGCTGGACAGCAGCACCATCGAAGAATGCAGGCGTGCGACTGCCTGTGGGAGGTCTTCTAGCGGCAGGGAGTGATCCAGCAGCTGCACACGGTAACCCTGTTCGCTGGCCATCAGCGCTGACATCAGGACCCAAAGGGGGCCGGGGTCGTCGGGCATCGCATTAAGCAGGATCAACGGACCGCGGGTGGCCTGATTGGCGTAATGCAGGCGGATTCCCACCTGGCTGCGCAAGAAGGCTTCGAAGGTGCGGCGGACCAGGGCATCAGGTTGCACCGCCCACTTGGCTTCCAGCGTCAGCACCACCGGCTGCCACAGTTCGTTGATCGCGGTGCTCAACGGATAGAGCGCCAGGCTCTGGTGATAGAAGGCTTCCAGCCTGGGCAGATCGAGCGCTTCGATGACCGCCTGCAACTGCTGGCGCTGGCTTACCCAGTCGCCGGCGTCGGGTACCGGCGCCTCAACGGTGTCGGGCTGGTCGAGCAGGTCCGCGACCTGGCTGACCGGGACGCCGCGATTGAGCCACTGGAGGATGCGTTCGATGCGCGTAATGTCATCCTGGGCATACAACCGGTGGCCTTTGGGCGTGCGCTTGGGGCAGATTAAACCGTAACGTCGCTCCCAGGCACGCAGGGTAACCGAATTAACACCCGTCAGACGGGAAACTTCCCGAATGGGATAAAGTGGGGTATCGGGTGGGTGGGTCGCCTTATTATTCATGGGCGCCATTGCCTCTTAGTTGTCTGCGGAGCCAAGCCGCATGGGCCTATCGTGGTTTGCTGCGGCGGGCGATGTGGTTTGCTATCCATAGCAATTACCTAATATCTAATTAACCGATCAACAATCTTGAATAACTAACGCTCCTTTGTACAACTTGTAGGCTCAAGGTACAACCTTTGGATTCACTTGTTAGGCTGTGATTAGCCAGTCCTGTTATGTACCGACCGATCTATTAACGCCCGGGCCATCTGCGTTCCAGAGACCCATGCCGACTCCACGCGGCTGGCCGTGAAACTGTCACCACATATGGCAAGGCCGCTGTCGCTGTATAGGAATAACCGGTCATCGGCCGTGCTTGGCTGGGCGTAACGCCAGCGGTGCGCGCCGCTGCTGACCCGCAACGGTAACGGCGTGCCTGCTGAAAACGACGCAGTGAAGGCCGCCCACAGTAACTCGGAAACCGCTTGGGGGTCGTCTTCCAGGTGGGCCTCGCTCCAGTCCAGATGCGCCATCAGGCTGAGGCTTTCAGGCTGATGCTCGCGACCCGGCTTGGTCTGGTTACGCGACACCAGGCGCAGCGCAGGGTGGTCAATACGGGCCATCTGCCAGTCACTCTGACCGCCTGGCGGAGTGGGTAGGGGGCCATCCAGCACCGCCCAGGCCGCCCAGCAGCTGCGCTGGTCACGCGCCCGGCATGCCTCAGCCAGTGTCGCCTCCCAGGGCGCTACCAGGGGCAACGCCTGCGGCGGCGGTGTGGTCAACACGACATGGTCGAATGGGCCGACACCACGCCCCTGTGCATCTTGAAGCTGCCAGCCGTTGGGTGAGCGTTGCAATGCCTCGATGCGTGTCGCCAGGTGCAGCGCCGTTTGGGGATGCGTCTGAAACCTATCTGCCAGGTGGCGGGTAACCGCGCTCATGCGGGGCACGCCGGTGTAGCGGGTGTGGGGGTCATGATGCAGTTGCCAGCCGCTTGAACTAGCCTGATAGCTGACGGTCGGCCAAGGCGCAACGAGCCCTGACGAAAGCCAGCCGGCAACGGCGTCCCTGAAGGCTGGATCGCGCACGGTAAATGCCTGGGCGCCCAGGTCAAGCTGCGCCTGGTCAAGGCGCTTGGTCGACATGCGACCGCCCGGGCCGCGCGCTTTATCAAATACCGTCACCGCCACGCCGTGTTCCGCCAAGCGGTTGGCGCAGGCCAGGCCCGCCATGCCGGCACCGACAACGGCGACGTTCGAGAGAGGAGCAGAGGTGACGGTTGTCATGGTGACCTGATGGGTAATTGGCCCGGTGTAATGTCAATAATGGGCATATATTAATGTACGATCTCATTCTATGTGTAATAGTTTTGTATAGATAAGTCGAAATGTAAACCTTCAAGAGCGTAGCTCGCTCGTCGACATCAAAAGGGAGAAACACCATGCGTGTACTAGTGACCGGCGGCAGTGGTTTTGTCGGCCAGCGACTCTGCCCGGCCTTGATAGCGCAGGGGCATGAGGTGCAGGTGGTTTCCCGTACGCCTCATAAAGTACGCGATCGTCTTCCCCGGGAATGTGACATCCGTGACAGCGCCCAGGCGTTCATCGACAGTCCGCCGGATGCATTGGTCAACCTGGCGGGCGAGTCAATTGCGGCCAAGCGCTGGAGCGATACCCAGAAAGCGAGGCTGATTCGCTCGCGGGTCGAGATGACCGAACAGCTCGTCTCGCTGTGCGAGCAACTGGGCGAGAACGGCCAGCCGCTGCCCCAGGTGCTGGTCAGTGGTTCCGCGATGGGCTATTACGGTGATCAAGGCGATAAGCGCGTCACCGAAGACACCACGCCCCACGATGAGTTTGCCCACCGACTATGCGCCGAATGGGAAGCCGCGGCCAAGCCCATTGAGGACATGGGCGTGCGCCTGGCGATTTTACGCATCGGGCTGGTATTGGGGGCGGGCGGCGGCACCCTGCAAAAGATGCTGCCGCCCTTCAAGCTGGGGCTGGGGGGCCGTTTTGGCGACGGCAGACAATTCATGCCCTGGATCCATCGCGACGACCTGGTCGAGGCGATCATCTTCCTGCTCCATGACGCCTCGCTGTCAGGTGCCTTCAACGGCAGTGCGCCGCATCCTGTGACCAATGCCGAGTTCACCCGGACACTGGCCAGGCAACTGCACCGCCCGGCGGTATTGCCGGTGCCCGCCTGTGTCTTGAAAGCGGGCTTGGGTGAGATGTCCCAGCTGTTGCTGACCGGTGCCGATATGCGCCCCGAGCGCCTTGAGGCAGCGGGGTTCAGCTTTCAATATCCCACGCTGGAGGAGGCGCTCTCCGCTATCCTGTCGCCTGAACGCAGCGCTTAGGCATTGGGGGCAACGGTGATGATCACCCGCACGGCGTCCAGCCGCAGGCGGGTGTTCTCAATCGCGTCACTGAGGGCCTGGCGTTCCTTTTTCAGGGCGTCGAGCTCTTCGCTGCGTACCGACGGGTTGTGTTCCGCCAGCGCCGCCAGACGGGCAAGTTCCGCGTCCAGCTGAGTGCGCATGCGTGCCTCGGCAGCTTCCACGATGCTGGGGAGTTCGCGTTCGGCTTCCCCTTCTCCCTGTCTGAGCAACCCGCGAAGCGCGTCGTGATGGCGCTTGATCAGGTCGCGTGCCAGGGATTTATTGACCTTCTGCAGGTTTTTGCCCAGCCCCGTGAAGGAAATCTTGTCGGTCAGGTTGGCCCCTGACTCGTCGAGCAGCACGCGCACGGCTGTCGGCGGCAGAAACCGGTTCAGGTGCAGCGATGTGGGCGCTGGGCAATGGGTGCGGAATACCAGCTCGGTCATCAGGCGGCCGCTGGGGATGGCCGGGTGACCCAGCAAGGCCAGCGCGGTATTGCCCATGGTGCCGTCAATGATGCGGCCCATCATTTCGCGTAGCAGCGGGTGCTCCCAGGAAAGCCGCTGGATGTCATCGCGGGCGAGTGCCTGATGGCGGTCAAAGGTGGCGGAAAACCCTTCTTCGCCTTTTACCAGCCCCGGCAGGCCGTCCAGCATGTGCTGCCCCGGCTGGAGGTGAAGCAGGCCATTGCCGATCTCCTGGCTATCCACGCCAAACACGTCCAGTGCGCGCTCGACGTAGCGCGGCAGGGCGCTGTCGTCGTCCAGCTCGCGCACCGCCTCGACCACCTGCCGGGCGCGCACCGGACGGCAGGCATTGAGCTCCAGCAGGCGGTTACGGCCGGCATCCCGCTCGGCCAGTTTGGCGACAAACAGCTCGCGGGTCTCGGTGATGATCTCATCGAGCATCTCGTCGTCGAGCAGTGCGTCGGCCAGGGCATCGCCAAAGGCGTCAAACAGGTCACTGCCAATACCATGGGGCGCGCTGAAGGCATCCATGCCCTCGTGATACCAGCGCATCAGGCGTTCGCCGGGGCTGCCGGTAAACGTCGGTACGTGCATCTCGATCGCGTGGCGCTGACCGATCCTGTCCAGGCGGCCAATGCGCTGTTCCAACTGGTCGGGATGCTGGGGCATGTCAAACATCACCAGGTGACGGCAGAACTGGAAGTTGCGCCCTTCGGAGCCAATTTCGGAGCACACCAGCACCTGGCAGCCGTCTTCTTCATCGGCAAACGCCGCGGCGGCACGGTCGCGTTCGACCAGTGACAGGCCCTCGTGAAACACCGGCGCATGATAGCCGCCCAGCACGCGGAGACCTTCGGCCAGGCCTTCGGCGGTTTCGCGGTGGTGGGCAATCACCAGCACCTTGTCGTTGGCGAAACCGGCGTCGCTGTCATCGCTGAGTTTTTCCAGCAGCCAGTTCACCCTCGGGTCAATATGCCACCAGGGTTCGCCGTGAAGCGGGTCGTTACTCAACTCGCGGTAGGCGGCATCCGGGTAGATCAGCACGTCCGGATGATCCATGCCGGTCTCGATGAGCAGCTCGTCGAGGTAGTCGTCGTCGCGCTCCAGCCGACGCTGCATGCGGCGATAGGCCGACGGCAGTGCCAGGGCGTCGAGGTGCAGGCGGCGCTCGGGGAAGCCGCCCACATGGCGGCGACTGTTGCGGAACATCACCCGCCCGGTGCCATGGCGGTCGAGCAGGGCGTCGCGGAGCTGGTCACGGGCAGCGTCTTGCTGGTCGGTACTGGCCTCGGGATTGCACAGGGTGGCAAGCAGGGCCTGGCTGTCGCGGTCGTCGGCCACGGCCTCGACATGGACGCGTGCGTCAGGCGTGGCGGGGAGAGCCTCGAGCGCCTCAATGGCGCTGGCCACTTCACCGTAGTGACGTTCTTCGTCTTTGAAGCGCGCCAGGTCGTGGTAGCGTTCCGGATCAAGCAGCCGCAAACGGGCAAAGTGGCTTTCTATGCCCATCTGCTCGGGCGTGGCGGTGAGCAGCAACAGGCTGGGGATATCGCTTGCCAGCTGCTCGACGCACTGATAGCCGGGGCCGCTACCCTCGCTGCTCCAGTCGAGATGGTGGGCTTCGTCAACAATCAGCAGGTCAAAGTGGCTGGCCAGCGCCTGTTCCTGGCGGTGGGTATTGGCAAACAGCCAGCCCTGGCTTGCCAGTACCAGCTGAGCGCTTTCAAACGGGTTGGCGCTGCCGTGAGCCTGACTCTGGGTCTCATCCAACAGGGTAACGTTGAGCGAGAAGCGGCGCAGCAACTCGACCAGCCACTGATGGGTCAGGCTATCCGGCACCAGAATCAGGGCCCGTTCGGCGCGCCCGGTGAGCAGCAGGCGATGCAGTATCAAACCGGCCTCGATGGTTTTGCCGAGCCCGACTTCGTCCGCCAGCAGGACGCGCGGCGCATGACGCCGGGCGACTTCATCGGCGATATACAGCTGGTGCGGCACCAGGTCGATGCGTGGCCCGGCAAAGCCCAGCGCGCTGTGCTGTTCGATACGCTGGTGATGATGCAGGGTACGAAAACGCAGGTCGAACCAGTCGTTGCGGTCGACCTGGCCGGTAAGCAGTCGGTCGCGGGCCTGGTCGAACTGCATGGTGTCGGCGAGCTTGGCTTCCGGCAGTTCGCGCCGTTGGCCCTGGCTGTCCTCGCCGCTGTAAGTGATCAGGCCGTTGGACGTTTGGCTGTCATCGACAATCATCTGCCAGCCATCAGCCGACTGGATACGGTCGCCGCTGCCAAACATGACGCGGGTCAGCGGGGCCTGGCGGGTATTGTAAGTGCGGGTTTCCTGGCTGGCACTGAACAAGATGGTAACGCTTCGGGTGTCGCAGTTAAGCACGGTGCCGAGCCCAAGCTCGGCTTCACCGTCACTAATCCAGCGTTGGCCGGGTGAAAAATCGCTCATGATGCCTCAAGGAAGTCTGCAAAACGGGGGCGTACGCGGCCGGTCATGATGACCGGCCACAAACAGGGCGGGGGATTCTAACGCAAAGGGGCAGGAGGATTAAGGTATATCGTCGTCAATCTTCGAGCCAACGGTCCAGATGGGCCTGGGTAAGCTCGCCCACATGAATATCCAGGGTGTTGCCTTCGCCGTCGAACAGCACCGTTGTGGGCAACCCCGGCGCTTCGACGAGCGACATCAGCATTTGGCCGGGGTCGCGCAGGGCGTAGCGGAAGCGCAGCGACTGTTCATCCAGGTAGCGCACAATGGGCAGCAGGTCTTCGCCCTGGTTGGCGACCACCACAGCCACGCCTTCGCGCTGGTCGGCGTCTTCAAGCAGCGGCATCTCGCGCAGGCAAGGCGGGCACCAGGTGGCCCACAGATTGACGATGACTTTATCGTGATCGTCCGCCAGGGAGGGAAGATGTACCGGGTCGCCATCAATATCATCCAGGGTAATGTCGGGCAGGCTTTTCAAGCTCATGTCGCTGCCCAGTGGGGCGAGTGTGACCAGCACCAGCCACAGGCTCGAGGCCCCGATCAGCAACGCCATGGCGCCGCCCATGGCAATGAGCCGTGAGCGCAGCGACCAGATCGTCCACAACAGGCCTGCTGCCATGCCCCAAAGCCCTTGGTAGCCCGGCTTCCAGAACTTCAGCGTCTCCAGCGGGGCGGTACTGTAGCTTTCGATATGCAGGGCGATATGACCGAAGCGAGCCGCGATAAGCCAAATGACCACCAGCCCCAGAAACCAGCGCTGATGACGGCGATGGGGGAGTCCCAGTAAATATCGCGTGCTGACCAGCAACGCCAGTGCACAGGCAATGGCGTAAAGGCGGGGCAGCGAAATCAGTAGCGGGCCAAGGGTAATGGCGTTCATGATTTTCCCGTTTAGCAGTTACACTGGCGCACCATACCATGCGAGTTGCAAATTACGGAGACGTTATGCCACCACCCGCTTTCGATAGGCTGCGCGCGCTAGCGATCGGCTCCCAGGCGATTGGCCTGACACTGATTATCACCTTGGAGACGGTAATGGGCAACGCGGCCCGTCCCTGGCAGGGCGTCGTGCTGGCGGCCATGCTGGCGACGGCGCTGACGATCGCACTATTACGCCTTTACCGCCGCAACCTGGCCCGCAAGCGCTGGGCTGAGCGCGTCGAGGATGATCGCGACGGCTAGCGTTGGAAAACGTTGCTTGTATTTTTAGCGTTCCAGTTCCAGATTAATAGCAGACCCCAGCGCGAGACGATGGGGCGCTAAATCCTACAGGGAGCGATCAATAAGATGATGAATAAACGCATAATTGCCACGGCGGTGGCCGTTTCTTCACTGGCATTGGCAGGTGCGGCCCAGGCTCAGGTCAAGGTGGGCTTTTTGGGGGGCTTTACAGGCGGTATCGAGAGCCTGACGCCACCGATTTTTGATGGTGCGCAGTTGGCGGTCAAGCAGATTAACGAGCAGGGCGGCATTCTGGACGGTCAGACGCTGGAAATGCCGTCGGGCGATACCACCTGTTCTGACGCATCGGCCGCCTCGAACTCGGCGGACCGTATGGTCAATTCCGAAGACGTCACGGCCATTGTCGGTGCGCTGTGTACCGGTGCCACCATCGCAGCGGCCAATAATGCGGCGATCCCCGGCGGCGTGCTGATGGTATCACCCGCCTCCACCGCGCCTGCGGTCTCCGAGCTCGACGATAATGATCTGGTGTTCCGCACCGTGCCTTCCGACGCCTTCCAGGGTGAAATGCTGGCCAAGCTGCTGATCGACAAAGGTATCGAAGAAGTCGCCGTGACCTTCGTTAATAACGACTATGGGCAGGGGCTATCCGACGCCTTTACCAGCACCTTTGAAGCGGAAGGCGGCAGCGTGGTGGAAAGCCTCGCCCATGAGGACAACCGTGCCGACTACCGCTCTGAACTGGGCATATTGTCGTCGACCGGTGTACAAACGCTCGTCGTGCTGGCCTACGCCGACACATCAGGCCAGACCGTGCTGCGCCAGGCCGCGGAAAGCGGTGTATTCACCCAGTACGTGGGTGCTGACGGCATGGTGGGCAACAGCCTTGTCGAAGCCGTGGGTGCTGATGTCCTGGAAGGCATGATCGCAACCCGCCCCGGCAGCCCGGATTTGCCCGGCACGGATATCTTTATTGAAGCCGCCGAAGCTGACGGCATAGACCCTGAAGCGGTATTTGCCGCCCAGGCTTACGATGCAGCGTTTCTGGTGGCATTGGCCATCGAGCAGAACGGCAACGCCGAGCGTGAAGGCTTGTCTGACGCATTGCGCTCTGTGGCGACGGCCCCTGGCGAAACCATTCTGCCCGGCGAGTGGGAGAAAGCTGTCGAGCTGATTGCCCAGGGTGAAGAGATTAACTACGAAGGGGCTTCAGGCAGCCATGAGTTCAACGACAGCGGCGACGTGCCCGGTATCGTTGTGGAAATGACCGTTGAAGACGGTGAGTTCAAACGGGTAGGTGAGCTGGAAGAAGACGCGCTTTAAGCCAGCTACCGTTGGACCAACACCGCCCCAGCCCAGCGCTGGGGCGGTTTTTTTGTTCAGTCGTGGTACTTGACGCGCTCTGGCAGTAGTCCTTTAGGCGCGAAGCGTAATACCAGCGTCACCAGCACGCCAATCACCAATACCCTTGCCTGAAGGGCGCGGCTGTCGATGTTGGCAGGGGCCTGCCAGTCGAAGGCAAAGGCACCGAAGGCCACGGCGAGATCCATCAGGTAAAGCGCCAGTGGTTCCGACATGATCCAGATGATATACACCGCGACGGCGCCGAAAATGGTGCCCAGGTTGTTGCCCGGTCCACCCAGGATCACCATGACCAGAACCAGAAAGGTATGGTTGAGGGGCAGGTAGCCGTTGGGGTCGAACAGGCTGTTGAAGCTGGCCAGCATCCCGCCGCCAATGCCCATCAGAATGCAGCCGAGGACGAAAATCTCCAGGCGCCGCTTGTTGATATCCTTGCCCATGGCCGCCGCCGATACCTCATTGTCGCGAATGGCGCGGATCATGCGCCCCCAGGGGGCATGGTAAGCCTGATGGAGCAGGAAGAAGATCCCGGCAATGATCACCGCCGTCAGCGACAGGTATATCGCCCGGGAAAGGGTAAATCCCAGTTCCGCCGGTCCGGGGGTTGGCCAGGGAAGCGGCGAGACCGTCGCGGTGCCGCGGGTCAACCAGTCTGAATTTTTAAGGAATGCCTTGATGATTTCGGCGATCCCCAGAGTGGCGATGGCCAGATAGTCGCTGCGCAGACCCAGGCAGACATGGCCGATGAAGTAGCCCACGACGCCCGCCAGCGCACCGCCGAAGATCCAGCCGAGCCAGGGCGGCAAGCCAAGCCCGCCAACGAAGTCTGCCTGGGACTCAATATCGGCGGTCACGTCGCGCAACAAGCTGATGACCACCATGTACAGCACAATGGCCAGCAGCACCGTGAACACGGTGCGAACCCGTTTGGGCACACCCAGCCGGGTGAGTTTGGTGGCAGCCACGACCAGCAGGGTGGCCCCAATGGCATACAGCAACACCTTGCCAAGCTCGGCAGGCAGTTCGCTGTTCCAGAAAGCGTCGTTGACCGGCACGCTGAACAGCATGGCACTGACGCCGCCCAGGGCGACAAAGCCCATGACGCCGGCATTGAACTGGCCCGCATAGCCCCATTGAATGGTCAGCCCCAGCGCCAGCACGGCATAACAGGCGGCTTCGACCAGCATCCGCGTACTATAGGCGGCCCCCATTGCCGCATAGACGCCGACAATGGTGATCAGTAGGGCGCCGAACAGGCAAAGTTCGCGCAGTGGCAGTCGCGACGCCCTGGGCGTCGCATCCTGCGGGGTGTAGTTGCTATCAGCCATCAGATCACCTTGCCTTTAAAGATGCCGGTGGGTCGCCAAACGAGGATGGCGACCAGAATGAAAAACGGCACGACGATTTTATACTCGGTCCCCACGAAGGCTAAATTGGACGGCAGCTCGAGCCAAGTGGGCAGGCTATCGCGGAAGGGACGCAGCAACACGGCCCAGTTGAACACCGCCAGAGTTTCGGCAAAGCCGACCACGAAGCCCCCCGCCACGGCCCCATAGGGGTGCCCGACGCCCCCCACGATGGCGGCGGCGAAAATCGGCAGCAGCAGGAAAAAGCTCAGGTCGGGTTTGAACGTCACGTCCAGCGACAGCAGCGTACCGGCAATGGCGGCAAGCCCACCGGCAATCACCCAGGTCACGGCGACAATCGTGTTGGTGTTGATGCCCGAGGCCTGGGCCAGTTCGGGGTTGTCGGACATTGCGCGCATGGCTTTGCCCAGCCGCGAACGGCTCAGGAACAGGTGCAAGGCAACGACGGCGACCAGGGTGATCACGAACAGATAAACCTGCGGTTCGGTAATCACGATGGGCACGCGCACGCCGTCGAACGGCAGCATGCGAAAAATCTCCTTGCGGTCGTCGACGTAAAGGCCCTGGCCGCCGGTGCCGGAAAACAGGCGAATCAGGCCTTGCAGGATCAGGGTGACACCCAGTGAGGCAATGACCATGACGATGGGCTTGACCCCGTGCGCGCGCAGCGGCTTGTAAAACACTTTATCAATGCCCACCGCCAGGAAGGCGGTCAGCAGCATGGCGATCGGCAACATGACGATTGCCGTGGGCACGCCGATGCTCATGCCTACGCCGGGAAATGCCGTGGTGAGCAGCAACACCATGAAGGCACCGAAGGTCATTACGTCGGCGTGGGCAAAGTGGGCAAAGCGCATGATGCTGAAAACCAGCGTGACGCCGATCGCCCCGATGGCGTAGATGGCGCCCGTCACGCTACCGGCGATCACCACGTTGTTAACAAAGAAAACCAGTTCATTCACGTTATTGTCCCCTGGGCTATCCGCCCAAAAAGCTTTTCGCCACGTCCGGGTCGGCAAGCAGTGCCGCACCGGTATCGGTAAAGCGGTTTTGACCCGCGGCCAACACAAAGCCCTTGTCGGCAATGGCCAGCGCTTGCTTGGCGTTTTGTTCGACCATCAGAATGCCTACCCCAGCCGCGTTGATATGCTTAACGCGGTCAAAAATCTCGTTCATGTATAGCGGGGAAAGCCCGGCGGTGGGTTCATCCAGCAGCAGCAGGCTGGGTTCGGCCATCAGCGCGCGGCCCATGGCGACCATCTGGCGCTGGCCACCGGACAGCTCCCCTGCGGGCTGATGGCGTTTTTCCTGCAGGGGCGGAAAGAACTCGTAAACCTGGCCCAGCATGCGTTTCACGTTCTGCGGCTTCAGGAAGGCCCCCATCTCCAGGTTTTCCTGGACGGTAAGGCTTGGGAAAACATTCTTTTCCTGGGGAACAAAGCCCATGCCGCGTTCAACCAGCTGGTGGGGGGGTAGATTTTGAATGGGCTTGCCGTGGAGCAAAATGTCACCCTGATTGACGTGCAGAAGCCCGAAAACCGCTTTCAGCAAGGTGGATTTACCGGCCCCGTTCGGGCCGACAATCACCCCGACTTCGTCGGCTTCCAGGGACATGTCCACCCCATTGAGGATATTCATGCCGCCATAGCCGCCATAAACATCGCGCGCTTCGATTAAAGGCATGGTGCAAAAGTCTCTTGTTGATTGCCAACCGATTGCTCGTGGCATTGAGGGAAGCCTGGCGCCTTCATCCTTTACGCTGCCCCGGCACCGAAATAGGCTTCGATGACCTCGGGGTTGTTCTGGATGTCCTGAATATGGCCTTCGACCATGACTTCGCCCTGGGCAAGGACGATGACCGGGTCGCAGAGCCGGGCGATCATGTCCATGTCGTGTTCGATGACCAGGAAGGTATAGCCCATTTCACGATTGAGGCGCTCGATGTTGCCGATCAGGTCGCCAAGCAGGGTGCGGTTGACGCCGGCGGCGATTTCATCGAGCAGTACGACCTTGGCGTTGGTCATCATCGTGCGGCCCAGTTCCAACAGCTTCTTCTGGCCGCCGGACAGGTTGCCAGCCAGCTCATTGCGCACATGGTGCAGGCCGATAAAGTCGATGACCTCAAGTGCGCGACGGCGTACCTCGGCTTCCTCGCGGCGCACCAGGCCGGGTTTGAACCAGGTCGTGAAGAGGTTTTCCCCGGCCTGCGTCGGCGGGACCATCATCAGGTTTTCCAGCGCGCTCATGTGGGTAAACTCATGGGCAATCTGGAAGGTGCGCAGCAGGCCTTTGTGAAACCGCTGATCCGCGCTGAGCGCGGTAATATCTTCGCCTTCCAGCAGGATACGCCCGCTGTCGGGCTGCAACGCGCCGGCCATCAAGTTGAATAACGTCGACTTGCCCGCGCCGTTGGGACCGATCATGCCGGTAATCGAGCCTTTCTCGACGCGGATAGAGCAGTCGTTGATGACCTGCAGGCCACCAAAGGCCTTATTGGCCTGTTGAACCTCGATAAGCGGGGTCATGGGTTTCCTTGACGGCAGTGATGATCAAAACGTTTGTATGAATCCGATCATAAAATAATTCCCTGTGCCTGGGATAGCGCTACTTTGCGCTACACCGCAACGGCTTTCCAGCGGGTAACCGTTAAGGTTGCGTTGGGGGAGCCGCTTGGCAAACGCGCCAGGTCAAGATGGCAGGGGTGGGGCAGGCAAAAAAAAGCCCGCTGCTAGGCGGGCTTCGGGAACTTACTTCTTGCTGGAGCGTTTACGCTCGTTTTCCTTGAGCAGCTTCTTGCGCAGGCGAATATGGTTCGGCGTCACTTCCACCAGCTCGTCGGAGTCAAGGAACTCGATGGCCTGTTCCAGGGTGAAGTTGATCGGCGGCGTCAACACGATGTTTTCATCGTTACCCGTCGAGCGCATGTTATCGAGCTTTTTACCCTTGGTCGGGTTGACCACCATGTCGTTGGCGCGGTTGTTGATGCCGATCAGCATGCCTTCGTAGACTTCGGTGGCGTGATCGACGATCAGCTTGCCACGTTCCTGAAGGGTGTAAAGGGCATAGGCCAGCGCCTTGCCGTCGACCATCGACACCATGACGCCGTTACGCCGTTCGATGGAGGCGTCGGGCTTCAGCGGGCCGTAGTGGTCAAAGCGGCTGGTCAGGATGCCGGTGCCCGAGGTCAGGGTCAAAAACTGCCCGCGGAAGCCGATCAGGCCGCGCGCGGGGATGATGAAGTCCAGGCGAACGCGACCCTTGCCGTCCGGGTTCATGTTGGTCATTTCACCCTTGCGGTAGCCAAGCTCTTCCATGATGGCGCCCTGGTGCTGCTCTTCACAGTCGATGATGACTTCTTCGTAGGGCTCCTGCTGTTCGCCGTCGATTTCACGGATGATGACTTCGGGGCGGCCAACGGCCAGCTCGAAGCCTTCACGACGCATGGATTCGATCAACACCGACAGGTGCAGCTCGCCACGCCCGGAGACCTTGAATTTCTCCGGCGTTTCACCCTGCTCGACGCGCAGCGCCACGTTGTGGATCAGTTCCTGCTCCAGACGATCCTTGATATTCCGGCTGGTGACGAACTTGCCGTCTTTACCGGCAAACGGCGAGTCGTTGACCTGGAAAGTCATCGAGACCGTCGGTTCGTCCACGGTCAACGGCGGCAGCGCTTCGACGTGATTGACGTCGCACAGCGTATCGGAAATCGCCAGGTTCTCGATGCCGGTGATACAGATGATATCGCCCGCGGTGGCTTCGTCAGTCTGTACACGATCGAGGCCCATGTGGGTCATGACCTGGCCGATCTTGCCCTTGCGTGACTGGCCTTCTTTGGTCACCACGGTAATCTGCTGGTTCGGCTTGACGCTGCCGCGGCTAATGCGGCCGAGGCCGATAACGCCGACGTAGCTGTTGTAGTCCAGTGCGGAAATCTGCATCTGGAAAGGCCCGTCACTTTCGACCTTGGGCGGCTCGACGATATCGACAATCGACTGGAACATGGGCGACATGTCGTCGGCCAACTCGTCAGGATCAGGGCCGGCAATGCCGTTGAGCGCCGAGCAGTAAATGATCGGGAAGTCGAGCTGCTCGTCGGAGGCCCCCAGGTTGTCGAACAGGTCGAAAATCTGGTCGATCACCCAGTCGGGCCGTGCGCCGGGGCGGTCAATTTTGTTGACCACAACGATCGGCTTCAGGCCACGGTCAAAGGCCTTCTGGGTCACAAAGCGGGTCTGCGGCATCGGGCCGTCAACGGCGTCAACCAACAGCAGTACCGAGTCCACCATCGACATGACGCGCTCGACTTCACCGCCGAAATCAGCGTGCCCGGGCGTGTCCACGATATTGATGTGGAAGTCAGTGCCGTTGCCATCCTGCCACTTGATCGCCGTGTTTTTGGCCAGGATGGTGATGCCACGCTCCTTTTCCTGGTCATTGGAGTCCATGATCCGCTCTTGCCCTTCGGCTTTACGGTCGAGCGTGCCGGACTGGCTCAAAAGTTTATCGACCAGGGTGGTTTTACCGTGGTCAACGTGGGCGATAATGGCAATGTTGCGAAGATTCTCGATCACGACGCGATCCTGCTAGAAAAATAGGGCGGCATTATAGGGTCTCGGTGCGGTCTACTACCAGCACTGTATTGTGCAAGGCATCAATACATTAAGGAGACTCTGAATAAGTCTCCGAAATCAGCGATAATACGGCCATCGTCAACTGCCTAGGATTCATTACCGCATGGATCAGATCACTTTCTCCGAAGCCGAGTACCAGAACAAGAAGCGAAAGAC
>NZ_JAMXSI010000013.1:0-103792 GCF_024124705.1 Halomonas sp. Mc5H-6 | reverse complement strand
TCCGCCTAAAAGGCGGGAAACGGGCAAAAAACACACACATAACGGGAGAAGCGTGTCTGAATCTTTGATTTTTTGTCGACTCAAACCGCGATTGGCGATAATCGGCAGTTATTCAGACCTTCCCTAAGTAAACATGCAGGTGCGTTTATGCAATCATTAGGACGCTCCGTCTAACACCTGTTATGCATTTTATGAGGATATGTAGAATGGCGAAATTTTGCCTTTTCTTGTTAGTTTTTATCAGTGGTGCGACTTTCGGTGGTGATGCTGAAGGGAGTACGGCGAAGATGTACACGATTGACCTGTTCTCAATACTATCTTTTGCTCTAGCAATTGCAGCATTCTTTGTCTCAGCATTTTTAGGATGGCTTTCTTGGCAGTTCTATATGAAATCCAGCGAGGTCTCAGAAAAAACTAATGAGGCCGTCTCTCGGGTGGAAACAAGCATTTCAGGTATTCAGAGCGACATCACAGAGATTGTGAGGAGGGCTGTTGGATATTGGGTCGATGGTTCTGGAACAAATGATTCTCCAGAACAGATTGATGATTTGAATGATAAAGTCGAAGAGTTACGTAAACAAATATCAACCCTTGGGAAAGGGAAGCCAGAAGCTGAAGATATTGAGAAAAAGTTCGAGGATCTACTAAGTTTTCAGAGGAATCAACTAAAAAACCTAAACACCTCTCTGTTCGACGCAAAGGTTCGCTCGATATTTCCCTCGGCAGATAAAGGGCCAGCTGTCGAGTTGACTCAAAACACAACTAAGAACGATAAAAAGGCCAAGGAAGGGCAGTTGATTATCGAAGTAACGCGTCCGGTAAAAATTGCTACTGCAACAGGTAAGTTTTCTCCTCCGTTCGAGGATATCCCCGATCTTTCAGTAGAGCTTGAGTCATCGCCCTACGGAGATGGGGGCGACGTAGTTATTACCTCAGGGGTTGGGAAAACAAGCGATTTCAACGTTCATCTGAAAAGCTATGAAGGGCTGCTGAAATCAGGGCAGTACGTAGTGAACTACGTCGCAAAAGACAATGCATAACCAGTGGCTGTTGTCGGACGTACCTACGCTAGCGCTCCGGTGGGCCGCAAAGCCAAAGCGTTATGCGTCCGGGTAGTATGGAAGAACTATATATAAAATTGAGCGACATAGATGCGCTAGAAACATGGAAAGATCATGTTCAAGGCTTTTCTAGGCCTGACGTGGCAGAGGCATATGAGAGAGCGCAGCCTCTATGGGTTCATAGGATGATTTGTGAGAACAAGCTCTATTTACACCCTGATGTAATTGAGCAGCTTGAGCGGCAAAGCTGGATTCCAAATGATCTGCATAAGCGGATGATATGGGCTAGCCTCATAGCTTCTGATGAAAGCCCAAATAGCAAGAAGAGAATGTACAAGATAAAGGATAGCCTTATCAGAAAATATGGTAAGGATTGGTGGGAAGATGTTTATTTTCGCCTTAAGCATGTGTACGCAGCCAAAGAAAGAATAAAGAAAATTCACTCTGGGCCAGCGGTGTCAGCCTTTATTACTAATACATTCATTGGTTCAGAAGCCGCCAATGACGAACGAATTAAAGCGCTAAGAATGATTCCACGATCATGATGCACATAACAAGCCGCTGCAAGGGAAAAACTACGATCCGCTCTGTTTTTCCCCTGAGCGCGGCGTTAACTAAACAAGAGAGGAAATATGACGTCTGCCATCAACAAAGCAATTTTGCGACTTCCAAAACGTGCAGAGTCGTCAGCGAGACCAAAACTGATCCAGACTTTCGTCGATGTAGGTCCTTTATTTTCTCTCTTAAGTGGAATAGACCATCAGATTCTCTACGGAAGGCGAGGCACCGGAAAAACGCACGTATTAAATTACTTAGCGGATAGCAAAGAAAAAGAAGGCGATGCCGTTGTAGTCACAGACTTAAGGAATATCGGCTCTAGTGCGGGGTTATACGCTGATGCAACAGTTCCCCTTCCTGAGAGAGCAACGAGGTTGCTTGTTGATGCCCTGTTATCGATACACTCTTCTCTCTATGAGTTCTTCTTGGATCGAGCCGAAGAATTAGACTTGTCTCGGAGCGGACCAGCATTAGATCGATTGGCTGACGCAATTACTGAAGTGAAAGTTGTTGGAGATGTAGAGACTAGTAAGACTATATCGCATTCGCGCAGCCAAAGTTCGAATATTAGATTTGAATTGGGTGTTGCAGCGAATCCATCCGTTAAATTGGGATCTTCGGATAATGCCTCAGAAAACCAAAGCGGAGAAGAGACAACAAGCAGAAGTGGGAGAGAGCAGCTTTATGTAAACTTCGGTGCGACTAGCTCAGCATTTAGAGAGATCGTTTCTTGTCTGAATGGAAAGCAACTGTGGGTTCTATTAGACGAGTGGAGTAGCATTCCGATCGAGCTTCAGCCGTATCTTTCAGATTTGATACGAAGATCTCTATTTCCCGCTTATGGGATAACTGTGAAAATTGCAGCAATCGAGCACCGCTCAAACTTCATGATATATAAAAGTAATGGGGATTATACAGGGATTGAGACAGGTGCTGATGCTTCTGCAGATGTAAATCTGGACGATTTCATGGTTTTCGATAATGACTCTCATAGGTCTCAGGTTTTCTTCCAGGAACTTTTGGCTCAACATATTATTGCAGCTGCAAAAGATATTGGATTAGAAGATGATATTCCAAACAAAACGAGAGAGCTAGTCCGGCAATCTTTCACCGAGAAGCGAGCAGTAGAGGAGTTTGTCCGAGCATGTGAGGGCGTGCCACGAGACGGGATTAATATAATTTCTTTGGCCGCTCAAAAAGCGATAGACAGCGCAATCTCTGTTAGTGATATTCGAGCTGCGGCTAACAATTGGTATCAGCGGGATAAAGAAAAGGCTGTAAGTTCCAATACGATCGCAAGGGATCTCTTGCATTGGATTATTGATCAAGTAATTGGGCAGCGTAAGGCTAGGGCCTTCTTGCTACAAACGGGTGAAGAAAGCGAAATAATAGAAGCGCTATATGATTCCAGGGTTCTCCATATTCTGAAACGAGGAATCTCATCGCGTGATCAACCAGGTGTTCGATATGATGTTTACAAGCTTGATTATGGTTGCTACGTAAACTTGTTAAGTACGTCAAAAGCGCCGCAGGGGCTGTTACCCCTAGAGGATAGCTCTTCAGATGACTTTATTGATGTCCCGCCAGACGACTATCGCTCCATTCGTAGAGCGATTCTAAAATTGGATGAATTTCTTGAAGCTCGTCCCGTCAGTTAACCAAAGGCTCCAGCCGACAGGTTTTTCGCTATCGCTTCAAACTTGCGGCTGAGCCTCGCTTTATGTGTCAGCACTCAAAGATTAAGGATGGAACACCACAGGCATGATTAAAGCATATGACTAGGAAGTTTCTGCAAAACCCGCTTACGGAGGCGGCTCGCCAATCAGAGGAACACGGCAACTGGATGGTTGCTACTGTTGACCCTCGTATGAGCTGGCCTAATCAACGCCAGCTTGTTACGTTTAACGGGAAGGAATTTGTTCTTTTTCCCGATTCATCTGATGCAGACCAAACAGCTGCAATAGCCTTAAGGTCAGATCGTTATGGGTTAAGCTCCGAAGAAGCTCGCCAAGAAATAATGCGTTTCTGCAGTGCGCTCTCTTGGACAGAAGGAAGCGGCGTCTCAATTATTGCTTGGAGTGGAGGAAATCTTCCAAGACCTATTGGTGTTCGAAGGGGGCGAATCATCACTGATTTTTTAGAAGTCAGGGATATGCCGACTCCAAATACCGCTCAGGAGCGAGCAGCAATTGCGTTTTATCGAGAAGGAATATCACTTGATAATCCCTTTTATGGTTTTTTGTCGCTATTTAAAGTAATTGGTGCGCTTCTTCCTAAAGGAAAGCAGCGTGAAGCATGGATCACTGATGCATTAGAGCGTGTGGACGATTATCGAGCCAAAGAGAGGCGTGAGGAGCTTAGGTCACACAGTATAGATGTGAGCAAGTATTTGTGGGACGAATGCCGTAATGCTGTAGCGCATGCTGAGAGAGATCCGTATGTAAACCCTGACGAGGTTGATGACCATTTCCGATTATCGAAGGATATCCCCCTTTTAAGAAATCTCGCAGAATTAGCTATTGAAGAGAATACAGGCCTCAAAAGATCACATACGCTCTGGCGAGAACACCTTTATGAGTTGGCAGGGTTCAAGGAGTTTCTTTCAGAGGAAGTGATAGAAAAGCTGAAGAACTCGGTCCCGATTCCAGATGGTACAACTGTTCAGATACCAGACTCGTATACGGTAGTGGCTCGTCGTGGAGCTGAAGTTTATGCATTTGAGAACATGAAGCCAGAAATTGCGGGGCAGATTGAGGGAGGCATGGTTTTTGACCTAGTTTCAGATGACAGCGCAGTTCGTTTTAGAACTGTGCTGTCATTCGCCGATGAGCGATTGGTTTTTGATCCTGTTCAAGGGATAGGGTTTACACCAGATCGAGGGGATCAGACTCTTATTCGTCACGAGTTAAATGTGCTCCGCTTTCAACGATGCATACTAAGTAATGGGCATTTGGAAGTTTGGGATCAGGAGAGTGAAGTGATGCTTGGGCGATCTGAAGCATGTATACCCGTGAACTGCTTTGTTAATATGGAATATTACGATACAGAGTTCGCTACATTAGAGAAGTTGTTAAATGATGATTCTGAAGGCCTATAACAATCACATTAAATTCACTCCCTATCGGTCGCCGGACGCTCGTACCTCGCGCCGTTTATGTGGGTGTTATACGGCAGTTGGACCATCGGCGTGAGCCAATTTCTTGCATCTTTCGATAATCGTGAAATAGCGGCATTGTTTTGGCTCTCTGCAGCGCTTATTGCAGCAGCTTTGCACCCCAAAATTCGGGCCTCAATGGTGAGAGTGCTGCGAGCATTCTTCGTTCTGCCAATCTTGGTCGGCGTCCTTCTTTTGGTTGCATATTTTGGGTGTGTTGTCCTGCTTTTTGCGCAAATTGGTATTTGGGCGCCATCTCAGTTGAAGCTGACGCTTTTGTGGCTTGGGACGGCGGGATTTCTTGGCCTTTTCTCCGCGCCTAAAGTCAGCGAGGATCCTGATCTCATTTCGAAAGCTGCGAAGGAAATATTCCAGTTAACGGTCGTGTTTGAATTCTTCGTCAACTTGTATCGCATGCCTCTTGTGGCGGAGATCGTCTTCGTTCCACTATTAGTGCTTCTGGGGGCACTGATCGCAGTATCTGAGCTGGATAAAGCTCAACGCTCCGTCAACAGACTCTTGACGGGGTTTGCCGTTGTCATCGGTTTCGTGTTCTTGGCTTATGCCGCTTGGAAGACAATTAGTGATCCTGCATCTGTCGCTACCTTTGAGACAGCTCGGAGTTTCATTCTCCCAATTGTGTATTCGCTTCTGCTCCTGCCATTCGTTTGGGCGGTCGCAGTATATATCGCCTACGAGTCCATATTCATTAGGCTAAAGTTTGTGGCGAAAGATGAATCTCTCCATCCCTATATCAAACGATCCCTGATTCTCAGGTTTCGTGGCAATATTCGGTATCTTCGGGCTTGGTTTCAAGCCGCCTGGTTTCGCACATTCGCTACGAGGAAAGACGTAGATGATTCCATCCGGTCCATGCTCGACGGTGTATCTGCCGTATAACCCAAACGTTGGGTGGATGTTTGATAGGAGAATTGTGTGTCTATTGATCCAATTGCAGTATGGGCGAATATGAAGTAAAAAAATTTGGCCTGAACGGTACTGGATGCTGGATCTGGTTGATGCATCAGCCCCAAAGCTGCTAGCTTGTTTATCGAAAGTGCTAACCGCTATAGCTGTTTGATCCGTGATCAAGCGGGTGTATCAGCCATTGTCGAGGAAACAGCATTTAAGCGATTAAAATCCGAAGTTCCGGTTAGGGGGGGGGGCTTCGGTCCGTGCCGAGTCGTGTCGACGGATGGAGACCTTCCATTCGATGTCATCGGATTCTTTCGCCCTGTTTTAGAATTGTTAAATGATGAGGGGATCAAAGCAGGCCCTCAGTGTGGTGCCGTGTTCGATCACCTGTTTATTTACGAACGGGATGTCGAGCGTGCAAGCTCTCTGCTAGAGGACTTCATTAGTAAGGCTCGGGATATAGATGATCCCACCCAACAATGCACGCCACATGGATGGCTTTTTCAGCTCCGCTCCAAAAGGCTACCGGTACGCTCTGCGTTATGCCGAAGGAGGCAGACCTAGGAACAGTAATGCGTAGTCGAGACGTTTACGTAATTGGTGGCCTTGGCGTTTTTCTCGTTGTCGCCACAGCTTGCTCGTTGTGGGCGGGTATCCTAGAGACTTCATCGGCAATTGGAGCGTTGGCCACCTTGTTGGCGGCGTTTCTTGGCGCATACTTCGCGTTTGCATTGAATGAGCAGCGAGAGTTGAGGAAAGTCCACGATGAGCAGAAGGTTGCACTCAACCGTTCATTGTTTGTCCTGGCTCGCCAAATTAATGCGATTGAGAACTATTATTTTCAAGCGGCGCCTTTCAGCTCGCCTCACGAAAGAGCATTTAGTATGCCGGCATTCAAGCCTCCCAGCTATGCGGAGCTTGCTCATGATTTCGACCGGCTCGCGTTCCTGCTTGACTCCTCCGAGTCTCAACTCTTGATGGATTTGACTGTAGAGCAGGAAAGATTCGAGCAGGTCATTGAATCAATCAGGATCAGAAACGAGTTCTACGTGGGCGAAATCCAGCCTGCAATGATTGAGCATGGGCTGACCGGAAGGCCGTTTACTTTCGAAGAGCTTTATCAGGCGCTAGGAGAGAGGCTTGTTTGTGGCGCGATGGATGGTTCAAAAAATGTCTGGGAACACCTTGAGGGATCCCGGAAATCATTGCCCGAAATGCATAAGAAATTGCTTGGAATGGGGCGAAAGCTTTTCCCAGGGGAAAGTCTGGTGATGTGGAACACTGAGGCATAACCAGTCGCTGTTGCCGGACAATTTTTCCACCGCTGCGCGGCTACAAAATTGCCGCAAAGCCAGGCGTTAACTGCGAATGAGCCCATGAACCAGAATCTTGCGGATGAGCTGGTCACTATGATGACAGAAGACCAGTGGTTGTTGCAGCAACTCTACGATTCCGGAAAACTGCCATCTGAGTCTTATCATCCCCGGATGAAAGCCTTGCATGAGCACAATGCTTCCCGACTGAAGGTGATTATTGCTGATAACGGCTGGCCCGGCGTTTCGTTAGTTGGGGAAGAGGCTGCCAAAGCTGCATGGCTGGTCATTCAACACTCTGTTTCAGATCCCGAGTTCATGGGTGAGTGTGTCTACTTACTAGAGGATGCCGTTGCGAGAGAGGATGTAGCGGGCTGGCAGTTGGCATTCCTCCAGGATCGGGTGCGTACGCTATCTGGCAGGCCTCAATACTACGGCACCCAGTTTGATGTTGATGAAAGCGGTTGGCCAACACCGTTTCCTATCGAGGATTCTGCTACGGTTAATGAACGCCGTGCGCGTCTTGGGCTGAACTCCATCGAGGAGCGCCAAGAACAAATGACTGAGCAGGAGCGGAAGCGCCGTGCCAATATCGAACAAACCAGTTAACAAAACGCGGCTCTCGTACGCCCTTGTATCTGTTTCGCTGCGTCAAGGTCGCCGGTCCGCTCTGTGTTAGAGCATGAAAAGTATGGACATATTTCTGTTGAGACATGCCGAAACTGAGTCAAACCAAGCTGGCTCACTCGCTTCGGGGAGTGGGGATGCGTTGACTGAGTATGGAAAATGGCAGGCCCAAGCGATTGTCGGCGACCTTATGAATTTAGATTTAGAAGCTATTCTCTGCTCTCCCTACTCTAGGGTTTTGGATACGGTTGTGCCTCTCGCTCAAACCGCTTCGATCCCCGTTGCGGTTCACCCCTGTTTAGCCGAAGGCCAATTGGTGCTTGATAGCTCAGTCTCTCACGAAGAACCCGTTTACATGCCGCACACGTCCGGCCAACTTTATCCAGCAGAAGATGAGCAAGCTGGCGCATTTCTCAGGCGAGCTTTGCAGGCGAAAGAGCTAATCTTGTCTCAATCCGCATCTAAAATCTTGGTAGTGACTCACGGGCACATGATCCGTGAGCTGCTGAACATTATTATGGATTTGCCAGAAAAAACACGATTCCCCCACGACAACTGCGGACTAAGTCTCGTTTCTTTCGGGGAAGTAAACACGATAGGCTTCCTTAATCGGGCTATGTGCTCTAACAAAACCGTGCACCGGAGGCTATAAGCGTCGCTCTCGCGTCACTTTTGGCTCCGGTGACGGCAACGCTATTTGTTGAGTACAAAAAGTACACAATGTGCTACATTTGACACATGAAAGCCATCACATGGAACCCAGAGAAGAATAAGCTTCTCCAAGAGGAAAGGAGCATCTCGTTTGAGGATGTGGTTTTGCACATCTCGATCGGAGGCATCCTGGATACGTTCGAGCATCCGAATCAGGAACGGTATCCGGGCCAACAAATCCATGTGATTGAGATAGAGGGGTATGCGTATTTGGTCCCCTTCGTGGAGTCGGAGGATGAGGTTTTTCTGAAAACGGTCATCCCAAGCCGAAAAGCGACCAAAACCTATTTGGGAGGTCCAAAATGAGCAGACTGTATAAAGAAGAGCAGGAAATTCTGGATGCGTTCGAGGCAGGAGAGTTGCAGCGTTCGCCAGACAGGGAAGACATGAATGTGCGGCATCAACAGTACGCTGAGGCCATGTTCAAGAAAGATGCCCGTATTAACATAAGACTCTCCTCCAAAGATCTTAGAGGGCTCCAGAAGAAAGCCCTGGCGGAAGGCATCCCCTACCAAACACTGGTTGCCAGCATCCTGCATAAATATGTGGAAGGTCGCTTGCACGAGGATCGATAGCTAACCAGGTCATGCACCAGATGCCAAAACCTCGGCTTCGTGCTGATTTTGTCACTGGTGGTGGCTGGCGTTAGAGCAGAAAAATATGATCCACGAACCGATTGCTCTCATCGTCATCGACATACAGCGCAGCATGAAGAGCCCCGGTACCTGAGGGAGGAGCAATGCTGGCGTCGTGATTGATGAATGCGCGAAGCCGATGCAATCATTGAGGGCAATGAACCAAAGCGCTTTTTCAGTCTACACTTTCAGTATTTGCCGCAGTCACCAAGGCTCAGCATCAGTAGAGTCTGCATGATATTTGGCAATAGACGGAGGAGCCTATGAACGACAACCGCATCAGCGTGCAGTGCGTGGTGGGCGATATTGCCCAACAGCCCGATGTCGATGCCGTGGTCAATGCTGCCAATGCGCAATTGAGAACCGGCGGTGGTGTCGCCGGTGCGCTTCATCGCGCTGCCGGGCCAGGCTTGGCGGAAGAAGGGCAGCCTATGGCGCCTATCGCCCCGGGCCAGGCGGTACTCACTGGCGGCCATGACCTGCCTAACCGTTGGGTGATTCATTGTCTGGGTCCGGTGTATGGCGTGGACAAGCCCGAAGATCAGTTACTGGCAGACTGCTACCGTAATGCGCTGACACTGGCTGAGGAGCACGGCATTGAGCGGCTGGCCTTTCCGGCGCTTTCCACGGGTGCCTTTGGCTACCCGGCGGAGCAGGCCGCACAAGTATGCGCGACGACCCTTGAAGCCATACTGCCCACTTTGCACAAAGTGCGTCTGATCCGCTTTGTTTTATTCGATGAAGTGGCCCGGCAAACACTCCACGACGCATTGTCTCAACGCTTGACCATTGATCCAGCGGGCTAGTAGCGGCGTTTATTCCCTCATTGAGACTACAGTGGGGGCATCAGAGTTGATGGAAGCACAACTGAAGGAGACCAAGATGGCATCTACCACACAGCGTCAGGGGGCTTGCCTGTGCGGTCTGGTCAGCGTCACTGTTACCACCAACAGCCACCATGTCGGCGTTTGTCACTGCTCAATGTGTCGAAAGTGGGGTGGCGGCCCGATGTTTGCGGTTGAGTTTGCCGGTGATGTGGATTTCCAAGGCGCAGAGCATATTTCCATCTTCAGTTCCTCAGAATGGGCCGAGCGTGGTTTCTGCCAGCAATGTGGCACTCATCTCTTCTATCGCTTAAAGCAGGATGGTCATTACGCGCTTCCCGTTGGGCTGCTTGATGGCTCGGATGATTGGCAAATAACCGAGCAAATATTCATCGACCAAAAGCCGCGCTACTATTCGCTAGCAGAAAAAACCAAGCAGCTGACCGGCGAAGAAGTGTTCGCCCAGTATGGTGAATAAAGGCCAGTCGACGGGTGCGTCTCCGTTTAAGCGATGAGGCGGGTCATTTCTAAAGAGGGAAGCGTCAATGTCTGAAAAAGGTCGGCACGATTATGCCGCTACCGTTGTCTGGACGGGGAGCTCAGGCGAGGGTACTAGGCATTATCGCGCCTTCTCGCGTGACCACGAGATAACGTGCGCCAGTAAACCGGCAATCTTCGGGTCGGCAGATCCCGCCTTCCTGGGCGACTCGTCCCGTTATAACCCGGAAGAGCTATTGTTAAGCTCACTGTCGGCATGCCATATGCTTTGGTATCTGCATCTGTGCGCCAACGCTGGCATTACGGTAACGGAGTACACAGACAACGCCACGGGTCGAATGATCGAGACGACCAATGGCAGTGGCTATTTCGAGAGCGTAACGTTGAAGCCACGCATCCGAATCGGGGCGGCTGACGACAGCGAACTGGCGACATCCCTGCACGATAAAGCACATTCGTTCTGCTTTATTGCCAATTCTGTCAATTTTGACGTTGGATGTGAGCCTGAGATTCTCACCGGGTAATCGACGTGCCTGACAAGTGCAGGCATTAACGGTACATGACGAATAAGGATGTAGCGTGGTAGAGCATTATGAACACCAGTTCATCAGCTTCATTAACGCTGAAATGGAGCAAGACACGGCGCATGATTTGAATCATGTATTGAGAGTCGTCAAAACCACCAAATCGTTATGTGCAATAGAAGGGGCGAAACTTGAAGTGGTTTTGCCGGCCGCGTATTTACATGATTGCTTTTCATTCCCCAAGAATCATCCCGACAGGGCGCGGAGTTCTTTTATCGCCTCCGATAAGGCGTTGGATTTTCTGGCGGCCATCGATTATCCGCCTGAGTATCACAGCGACATAGGACATGCGATTGTCGCGCATAGTTTCAGTGCGAATGTATATCCTCAAACGATAGAAGCACAGATTGTGCAAGACGCCGATAGGCTGGATGCGCTTGGGGCTATCGGGATTGCAAGGTGCCTTCAGGTGAGCACAGGTTTAGGGGTGGGGCTGTATGACCCAGAGGACCCGTTCTGTGAAGCTCGTGCGCCAAATGACCGTGTTAATACGGTTGATCACTTCTATACAAAGCTACTTAACATTGCTGAAACCATGAACACGAAATCTGCCAAGGAAGAGGCGGACAAGAGAACCGCCTTTATGAAGCAGTTTTTGACTCAGTTAGGCGCTGAAATATAAAGGGAAGCACGTATTCGAAAGCCAAGGCATTAACGCCTACCTTCAAGGGGGAGGTTGAGCCGTTAAAGGAGGCGTCACCCTGCCATGCGAAGGAATGCGTCTTCGATAAATGGGAAGGGCTTGAAGGGAGGTCGGCTCTACTGCCATTGCCAAGCCATCGAGGATCCGGAATACGTCAGTTTTAGACATCGGGAGGTTAAATCACGTGCAGATCGAAGACGCTACCTGGCAGACGTTACGTGAAGAGGTGCGCGCTCTGGCAGGGTCAGAGCCGATCCTGGCGAGCTACCTGCATGCGACGGTAATCAACCATTGTGAGCTGGAAGATTCGCTGTCTTACCTGCTTGCAGGCAAGCTTTCCTCGCCTGATCTCCCTGCCATGAGCCTTCGGGAGGTGATTTCTCAAGCCTTCGCTGATTCCCCCGACATCAGGAAGGCGATCCGCAATGATCTGGCGGCGGCCGCTGATCGTGACCCGGCGGCGCATGGTTTTGCGAATCCTTTTCTGAACCACAAGGGGTTTCACTCCTTGCAGGCGTATCGGGTATCCCACTGGTTCTGGACGAAAGGGCGGCGGTCTCTGGCGCTCTATCTGCAGAGCAGGGTCTCCGAGGTATTTGCTGTGGATATCAATCCTGCTGCTGTCTTGGGTGATGGGATATTCATCGACCATGGCAATGGCGTTGTCATCGGTGAGACGGCGGTGGTTGGCGACAACGTGTCCATGCTTCAGGGCGTAACGCTTGGTGGCACGGGGAAGGAAGCAGGGGATCGGCATCCCAAGGTTGAGAGTGGCGTCCTGCTGTCGGCAGGCGTCAAAGTGCTTGGCAATATCCGCGTAGGCGCTGGCTCCAAGGTTGGTGCAGGCAGCGTGGTGCTTCAGGATGTGCCGCCGCATACAACGGTCGTCGGCGTCCCGGCACGAGTCGTCGGTAAGCCTGGCAACGAGCACCCGGCTATTTGCATGGACCAGCGCTGTGAACAGGCAGGCAATACCTGACCACTGCCGTCGAGAAGCGGCCACCTGCCAAGGCAGTTAGTCAGAATACCAACAACAAAACTCATGGAGGATCACTAATGCGTACATTAATCACGGGCATCATGCTCTTGCTACTGTTGCCCAACCTTGCCTTTGCAGGGCAGCTTTGGGGGCCGACCAACGCCGGGATGACGGTAGAGGAGGTGTTGCACGCGGTGGATGGGGCCTACCGGGTAGAGGATGGTGGTCGCCTGGCCACCACGGCGATAGAAGAAGTGCGCAAGGATGATGTGGCGCTAGCCGGCGAGATATTTACTCAGCAGTTTTACTTCATGAACGGCCAACTTACCCAAGTCACCTTCAAGCTGGACGACGCGCGAGATTTCGAGACCAATCTGGGGCTGGTGGAGGCGCTGACGAACGACCTGCGCGAGCAATATGGGGAAGAAACGGATGCCGAAACCACCAAGGCCGGTATCATGCGAAAAGCTACCGTGACCTGGATCGAGGGTAGCCGCAAGATAAGGATTTTTCTGATGTCGATGGGGCAGGACAGTTCGTTGCTGAAGGTGAACTACCAGGCCTATTTTGGCGATTAGGCGTGAACTGAGGGATTGCGCGCCAAATACCTCGTCCCGGTACCCAAGTCTGGCATTGCCGCTTTGATGTGCCTTGTCGTCAATTATTCGCTTCTGCTTTCTTCCAGTGCCTCGATCATCATGCGCGCGGCGTTGGAGAGCGTGCGGTTGTTGTGCACCAGATAACCCAGGGGTCGATGGAGCGGGGCGGTGGCAACCTTGAGCTCCACCAGATCGTGGTCGATCATCTTTTCGGGCAGCAGGCTCCAGCCGAGCCCGACGCTGCACATCATCTTGAGCGTTTCCAGGTAGTTGGTCGCCATGCTTACCGGCAGTTCAAGCCCCGCTTGTTCAAACCGTTGGGCGATCAGCGAGCCGGTAAAGGTTTTGGCCCCCGGCATCACGCAGTTGTGTTGGCAAAGGTCGGCCAGTGACAGTGCGCTTTGCTGGGCGGCGAGCGGGTGGTCGGTGGCGCAGACAAAGCACAGCCGGTCGCGCCAGAGCTCCACGACATGCAGTTGCTCAACGGGGTGGGGCGCCAGGGTGACCACACCCATTTCCAGCGAACCATCGCGCACGCCCTGATAGGCGAATTCCGAATCAAGAAAGTGCAGGTCCAGCGCCACCGCTGGGTGGCGCTGGGTATACTGCTTTAATACCGGCGGTAAACGGTGCAGGCCAATATGGTGGCTGGTCGCAAGCGTCAGCGGCCCGCCCACCTGGCCGGACAGGTTGGCAAGCGCCCGGCGGCTGTCCTCGACCGTGAACAGAATTTGCCTGGCCTGGGGGAGCAGCACGCTACCCGCCTCGGTTAACGCGATGCGTCGGCCAATGCGGTCAAACAGTCGTGCGTCTACCTGCGATTCCAGAGTGGCAATGCGCTTGCTCACCGCCGGTTGGGTCAGGTGAAGCTGTTCAGCCGCCCGGGAGAAACTTTGCGTGTCGGCTACGGCCAAAAAGGCTTGAAGGCTTTGGGTGTCCATCGCGTCATGTATCCACTTGGCAAACTGTCTTGTATTCTAGTTTGGAATCTATTCTATGAATAACATGAATTGCTTTTATCTTCGAGCCGCGTGACACTCCTACAACACGTTAAAAAAGCAGCGCCAAAAAAGCTGCCGCTATGAACTAGCAGGGCCTAGCCCGGGAGAAACACATGTCAGGTCAAACGCTTTACGACAAATTGTGGAATCAGCACCTGGTCAAGCAGCGCGATGACGGCACCGCGTTGATCTATATCGACCGCCATATGCTCCACGAAGTGACCTCGCCCCAGGCCTTTGAAGGACTGCGTTTGGCGAACCGCAAGCCCTGGCGCCTGGATACCAACCTCGCGACCACTGACCATAACGTGCCGACGACCCTGATAGAGCGTTCTCAGGGTAATAGCGGTATCAAAGACCCGGTGTCGTTGATCCAGGTGCAAACCCTCGACGATAACTGTGTCGAATACGGGATCACCGAGTTCGGCATCAACGACCCGCGCCAGGGCATCGTGCATGTGGTCGGGCCGGAGCAGGGCGCAACCCTGCCGGGCATGACCGTCGTCTGCGGCGATTCCCACACCGCCACCCACGGTGCTTTTGGTGCGCTGGCCCACGGCATCGGCACCTCGGAAGTCGAGCACGTACTGGCGACCCAGTGCCTGCTGACCCAGAAGATGAAGAACATGCAGGTGCGGGTTGAAGGCGAGCTGGGCCTGGGCGTGACCGCCAAAGACGTGGTGCTGGCGATTATCGGCAAGATTGGCACGGCGGGTGGCACCGGCTATGCCATCGAGTTTGCCGGTAGCGCCATCGAATCGCTGTCCATGGAAGGCCGTATGACCGTGTGTAACATGGCCATTGAGGCGGGCGCACGGGTCGGCATGATTGCCGTGGACGACACCACAATTGACTACATCGGCAACCGTCCCTATTCGCCGACCGGCGAGCAGTGGGAAGCCGCCGTGGCAGACTGGCGCAACCTGGTATCCGACCCGGATGCCGTCTTCGACAACGTGGTTACCCTGAATGCCGAAGACATCGAACCCCAGGTGAGCTGGGGCACCAGCCCTGAAATGGTCACCGGTATTTCCGGCCAGGTGCCCGACCCCAACGCCGCGCCGGATGAAACCGTGCAGCGCAGCCATACCCGTGCGCTTGAGTACATGGGGCTGCAGGCCAACCAGAAAATTACCGATATCAAGCTGGACAAGATTTTCATCGGCTCCTGCACCAATGCGCGCATTGAAGACCTGCGCGAAGCCGCCAAGGTGGCGAAAGGCAATAAAATCGCCGACTCCATCAAGCTTGCCATGGTGGTGCCCGGTTCCGGTTTGGTGAAGCGCCAGGCGGAAGAGGAAGGCCTGGACAAGATCTTCATCGACGCAGGCTTTGAATGGCGCGAGCCGGGCTGCTCCATGTGCCTGGCGATGAACGCCGACAAACTGGGCGCGGGCGAGCACTGTGCCTCGACCTCCAACCGCAACTTTGAAGGGCGCCAGGGCTATGGCGGTCGCACTCACCTGGTAAGCCCCGCCATGGCGGCAGCGGCGGCCATTGCCGGTCACTTTGTCGATGTGCGCAGCCTGCCCGCTAACGATGCAACCCACGCTCAGGAGGCCTAAGTCATGAAAAAGTTCGAACGTTTTGAAGGCGTCGTCGCGCCTCTTGATCGCGCCAACGTGGACACCGATCTGATCATCCCGAAGCAGTTTTTGAAGTCGATCAAGCGGACCGGTTTCGGGGTCAATCTGTTTGACGAGTTACGCTACCTGGATGAAGGCGAGCCAGGGCAGGATTGCTCGCAGCGGCCGCTGAATCCGGATTTCGTGTTGAACAAGCCGCGTTACCAGGGGGCCGAAATACTGCTGACACGGCGTAACTTCGGTTGCGGCAGCTCCCGCGAGCATGCTCCCTGGGCGCTGGAAGACTTTGGCTTCAAGGTGGTGGTGGCACCCAGCTTTGCCGATATTTTCTACAATAACGCCTTCAAAAACGGCATCCTGCTCATCACCTTCGACGAAGACACGATCGATCGCCTGTTCGATGAAGTGGAAGCCAAAGAAGGCTACCGCATGGACGTGGACCTGGAAAATCAGCGCGTGATTACCCATCGCGGCGAAATTCTTGAGTTCGAGGTCGATGCGTTCCGCAAGCACTGCCTGCTGGAAGGCCTGGACGATATCGGCTTGACGCTGAAAGACGAAGACGCCATTCGACGCTTTGAGGAAAGCCATCGCCAGGCACGGCCTTGGTTGTTCCGCAAGCCTGCGTAAGCCACCGCTTGAATAAATGCTAAGGACGTTGCATGACACATAAGGTTCTATTACTGCCGGGTGACGGTATCGGCCCCGAAATTGCTGCCCAGGCAGCGCGCCTGCTGAAAGCCTGCCAGGACGCCGGGCTGGATATCGAGGTGGATGAAGCGCTGGTTGGCGGTGCCGCCTACGATGCCCACGGCGATCCATTGCCTGAGCAGACGCTGGATAAAGCCAAGGCCGCAAGTGCCATCCTGCTTGGGGCAGTGGGTGGCCCCAAGTGGGACAAGATTGAAGATCTATCCAAGCGGCCCGAAAAAGGCCTGCTGGGCCTGCGCAAAAACCTGGGGCTGTTCGGCAATCTGCGCCCGGCCATGCTCTACCCCCAGCTTGCCAGCGCCTCCAGCCTGAAACCGGAACTGGTGGCCGGGCTTGATATCATGATCGTCCGCGAGCTGACCGGCGGTATCTACTTCGGCCAGCCGCGCGGCATCGAAGAACGCAACGGCGAGCGGGTAGGCTTTAATACCTACGTATATTCCGAAAGCGAGATCGAGCGTATCGGTCGCGTGGCCTTTGAAATGGCCCAGAAGCGTGGCAAGAAGCTTTGCTCGGTGGATAAAGCCAACGTGCTGGAAGTGACGATCCTGTGGCGTGAGGTCATGGAACGGCTGGCACCGGAATACCCGGACGTTGAGCTGTCGCACATGTACGTGGATAACGCCGCCATGCAGTTGGTGCGCGCGCCCAAGCAGTTTGACGTAGTGGTGACCGGCAACATGTTCGGTGACATTCTCTCCGACGCCGCCGCCATGCTCACGGGGTCCATCGGTATGTTGCCTTCTGCTTCGCTCAATGAAAGCGGGCAGGGCATGTACGAGCCCTGCCACGGCAGCGCACCGGATATCGCCGGTAAAAACATTGCCAACCCGCTGGCGATGATGCTTTCTGTGGCCATGATGCTGCGCTACTCGCTGGGCGAAAACGCCATGGCCGAGCGTATCGAAGCCGCCGTGGGCAGCGTGCTGGATGACGGCCTGCGCACCGCGGATATCGCTTCCGAAGGCATGCAAACTATCGGTACCGACGCCATGGGTGATGCGGTGCTGGCGGCGTTTGGAAAACAGTAAATGAGTTGGTGGGCTAACCCGGCGATAGGCCTACGAGGGGGCGCTGTAAACCCTTCCCTGGGCGCTACATTTGCCATCCATGGCAAATAACCCCCTCTACGGCCTATCCCCGGCGCCCTTGCTTATCCATTCGTTATTATGGAGCCGCTCGGAACGGCTTCAAAATCACCATCAAGAATCGTGTATAATGCAAGTACTCATTCTTTGCAGGAGGACTTCAGATGTTGAAAGTCGGTTTCGTGGGATGGCGCGGCATGGTCGGCTCGGTGCTGATGCAGCGCATGCAGGAAGATGGTGATTTCAACGGCATTGAGCCGGTGTTCTTCACCACTTCCCAGGTCGGCCAGCCCGGCCCCGACATCGGTGTGGACGTCCCTCCGCTGAAAGACGCCTTTGATATCGAGGCGCTCAAGGCGCTGGATGTGGTGGTCACCTGTCAGGGCGGCGACTACACCAAGCCGGTCTACAAGGACCTGCGCAGTGCAGGTTGGAAAGGCTATTGGATCGATGCCGCCAGTACGCTGCGCATGGAAGATGAAGCGACCATCGTGCTGGACCCGGTCAACCGCGGCGTGATCGACGCACAGCTGGCCAAGGGCGCCAAGACCTTTGTCGGCGGCAACTGCACCGTGAGCCTGATGCTGATGGGGCTGGGCGGTCTGTTTGAAGCCGATATGATCGAGTGGATGACGTCCATGACCTATCAGGCGGCGTCCGGCTCGGGTGCCAAGCACATGCGCGAGCTGCTCAACCAGATGGGCACGCTGCACGATAGCGTCGGCGAAGAACTGAAAGACACCTCCAGTGCGATTCTGGATATCGACCGTAAAGTGACGGCGGCCATGCGCAGCGGCAACTTCCCCACCGAGAACTTCGGTGCGCCCTTGGCCGGTAGCCTGTTGCCGTGGATCGACAGCAAGCTGGAAAGTGGCCAAAGCCGCGAAGAGTGGAAGGGCAGCGTTGAGACCAACAAGATTCTGGGTCTCGACAACAACCCGATCCCCATCGATGGCCTTTGCGTACGTATCGGTGCCATGCGGTCGCATAGCCAGGCGTTCACTATCAAGCTGAAGAAGGACGTGCCGCTGGACGAGATCGAAGACCGCATCGCCAAGCACAACGAGTGGGTCAAGCTGATTCCCAACGAGAAAGACGCCACCAACGAAGGCTTAACGCCTGCTGCGGCGACAGGCACCCTGCAAGTGCCGGTTGGCCGCCTGCGCAAGCTGCAAATGGGCGGTGAGTATCTCTCGGCATTCAGCGTTGGTGACCAACTGTTGTGGGGCGCGGCTGAACCGCTCAAGCGCATGTTGATGATCCTGCGCGAGCAGTAAGTTTCCGTCGAGGCGAACCCGCCTCCTAAGCGGACGAAAACGGGGAGCGAATCAAGCGCTTCCCGTTTTTTTATGCGCGCGGATTTTGTGCCAGAAAGACGGTACTGTGGTAAAAACGCTATTGTGGTAAAAAAGTATGAAAGCGCTGCACAATCGAAGCGGCGGGTTATATAAAAAAGTTCAATTGGCAACAGGGGCATCCATGAAACAGCTAGGCGCGCTGGCCGTAGGGCTTTGGCTAAGCATGGTGGGGTCAATTGGCTGGGCGCTTGAGTTGGGGCCTGCCCAGGTTCAGTCGCGGCTAGAGGCCCCGTTGCAGGCCGTACTGCCGCTAGTGGATGGCGATGGGTATTCGCCGTCAGCGATTGAGGTCAGCGTCGCCGGTGAGGGCGCCTTTGCCGACGCAGGCGTTGAATGGACACCGATGGCGGGGCGCGTCCAGGCCGTTATTCAAGAGCGCCAGGGGCAGCCCGTGGTGGTGTTGACCAGCAACCAGCCCATTACCTCGCCTTGGCTGGACCTGCTGCTGACCGTGGAATCCCCCGATGGACGTCAATCCCAGGCCATCACCCTGTTGTTTGATCCTGCTGACTACGGTGCTGCCGATCGACCGGCGGCGTCAGTAGCGCCTCAACCTGCCGCCGGGAATCCTGCCGCCGGGAATGATGCCCCTGCCGTGCCGCAAAACCGTGAGGCCGCCCAGGGCGACGCGTACGTGCGCAGCGGCGATACGCTATGGAGCGTTGCGGCGCGTACCAAGCCCGAACAGGCCAGCGTCCAGCAGATGATGCTGGCATTGCTGGAAGCCAACCCCAGCGCCTTTCCCTCGGGCAATATCCATGAAATACGCGCCGCCCAGCGGCTGACGTTGCCCGATGAGTCGCGGGTGATGGCGCGTTCGGCGGAGCAGGCGGCCGAGACCATCCGGGCGATGAACGCGGCCTGGCAGCGCCGCGATGAAAATGGCCCGGCGCCGGTGGCAATGCCCGAGGTCGATGACCCTGCAGAGAACGCCACGGCCACTGACGCCGGTCCAGCTGCAAGCGAGCCCGTAGAAGAACCCCAGACAACCTCGCAGACACAGGCCTCCTCCGTCGAGGCGACTGCGCTCAGTGCGGCGCGAGTGCTAGCCAATGCGGCGACGAATGCAGCATCGCCGTCCACCTCGTCATCACCGGTGCCTTCCGCTGAAGCCGAGCCCAGTCCGCGGGTCCAGCAGTCGCTCGAGGATATGCGCGAGGAAATCACCACGCTCCGCGAGGAGGTGGATCGGCTGAGTGAAACCGTGGCAGCGCAGCAAGCGGTGCCCCCGTCGGCGGCGCCGGCAGTTGAACGGCCATCTTTCATGGAAAGCGTCAGCGATTATCAGTGGTGGCTGCTGTTACTCGCGCTGGTGCTGCTGGTGGTATTGTTGGTGGTGATGCGTCGTCGTCGCCAGCAGTGGGAAACGCCGCCGACCATGTCGGCGGCGGGCGCAAAGGCGCCTCAACAGCCTGCACCATCGACCGCTGGCAGGCCTCGCGTGTCTCCCTCGGTAGCACCGGCCGCATCTTATGATGATGCACCAGCGGTGACGCCAGAAGCGATGGATCAACCAGCGGCAAGCGAGGCAGCGAGCCAGGCGCCACCCAAGCATACCGACGAGACATATACCGAGGACGAGACGCCCTTTGATCGCTCGGCCATGGTCAATACCCAGGCGGCCGGGCTGGTCGAGTTGGGCGACGAGCGGCGGCTGGCGTTGAACGCAACCTCTGGAGGGCATAAGCCGTCGTTATGGCTGGCGCCGCCCGCTGACCCTGAGGCCGTGGCGGCCATGCTTTCGTCAATGGGTGCCAGCAAGGTGGATGATGCCCCGGCGTCTGAATCCAGCCAGGCGACAACAGCCCCGGACGATGAGGGGGCGTGGATTATCGATTATGAGCCGCCCACGCTTGCCTCGGAAAGCGCAACCCGGGAAGAAACGCCCATGCAGCCCACCGTTGATTTTGAAAGCAAGCCAGCGACGCCCTCGACGGCGCCTGCGTCTGCCGCTGCCCGCGAGCAAGCCCCAGAGCAGGAGTGGGAAATCGAAGAGGTGGCATTTGCGCCCACTCCTCGCGATAATGGCGCGCTTTCCTCCCCTGGCAATGTTGATAAGAGGCGATGACGCTGTTTTACCATTTTGATGAGACACAACCGTTAACCGGCCGCCTGGCGATGGGCATCGAATACGATGGCACGCGCTTTTGTGGTTTTCAGCGACTCAAGCACGCCGCCTCGGTGCAGGCATCGGTGGAAGACGCGCTGAGCAAAGTGGCGGGTGCGCCGGTACAAATTCATGCCAGTGGGCGAACCGACTCAGGCGTGCATGCCACCCGTCAGATCATCCACCTGGACCCACCCGCCCAGCGCTCGGAAAAGGCCTGGGTGTTTGGCGCGAATACCTACCTGCCGCGGGATGTGTCGGTTCGCTGGGTCAAGCCGGTATCCGATGATTTCCACTCGCGGCTGGGTGCGCTGGGGCGCCGTTACCGTTACCTGCTGTTGAACCAGATAAGCCGCCCGGTACTGGAACGGCACAATGTCACCTGGTGCCGCGATCCGCTGGATGCCGACGCCATGCATCGAGCCGCGCAGGCGCTGGTGGGGGAACATGATTTCTCGACGTTCCGCGCAGCGGGCTGTCAGTCGAAAACGCCGTGGCGACAAATGCACTTTATCGATGTCAAACGCTTTGGACCGCTGGTCATGATCGATATCCAGGGCAATGCGTTCCTGCACCACATGATTCGCAATATCGCCGGTGCCCTGGCAAGCGTGGGTCGCGGTGCCCAGGACGAAGGCTATATCGAGCGGCTGCTGGCGCTCAAGAACCGCAAGATGGGCGATGTCACCGCACCGGCCTGCGGGCTGCACTTTGTCGACTCGATCTACGATGAGCGGTTTGCGCTGCCCAAAGAGCCCTTGGGGCCAAACCTGCTGGTCTTTTCCGGCGAATGGACCGGCGAGCGCGAACTCCCCGAGACCCCGCGCGTGGCGGCACGGCGAAAGCTGACCTTTGCCAAGAAGCCCCAGGAGACACCGTGACACATACTGAGTCCATGCAACGCACACGCATCAAGTTCTGTGGCTTTACCCGCCAGGACGACATCGACACGGCGGTGACGCTGGGCGTGGATGCCCTGGGCTTTGTGATGTGGTCCAAGAGTTCGCGCAGCGTGGGTATTGAACAATTGGCAGCGCTGGCGGCAAAGGTCCCGGCGTTTGTCAGCCGCGTGGGGCTATTTGTCGACCCGTCTGCCGAGTGGGTCGAGGCATGTCTACCGCACCTCGACCTGCTGCAATTCCATGGTGATGAAACGCCCGAATTCTGTGCCAGCTTTGACCGCCCCTGGATCAAGGCGCTGCGCATGCGCGACACCATCGATCTAGCCTTTGAGGCAGAGCGTTATGCCCAGTCGCAAGCCTTGTTGCTTGACGCTTATCGCCCTGGCACGCCCGGCGGTACCGGTGAGTCGTTTGATTGGTCGAGAATCCCCGCAACGCTGGCAAAACCTGTTATTCTCGCAGGGGGATTGACGCCGGAAAATGTCTCGCAGGCCGTCCACCAGGTGAGGCCCTATGCGGTGGATGTTTCCGGCGGGATCGAGGCCTCGCGTGGCTGTAAAGATGCTTCCAGGATGGCGTCTTTTGTCCGTCAAGTGGCGTTGGCCGACGCCCGTTAAGTTCCTGGGTCCGCTCAGCTTGTCCCGGGCTGCGTTTTAAAGTGAATTCATTTATTGTTTGCCTGTTCTGGCGATCTTGTGAGGTATCCCTGTGACAGTCTCAGCAACTGGTGCTTCTGAAAGCGTTTCAAAAACACGTTTCAGTGAGTTGACTCAAATGCCGGATGCCCGTGGCCATTTTGGCCCCTACGGCGGCCGGTTCGTGTCAGAAACCCTGAGCTTTGCCCTGGAAGAATTGGAGCAGACCTACTTGAGTCTGCGTGATGACCCCGACTTTCAGGCTGAGTTTGACCGTGATCTTGCCCACTTCGTGGGGCGGCCATCGCCGTTGTATCACGCCGAACGATGGTCACAGGCCCTCGGTGGGGCGCAAATCTGGCTCAAGCGCGAAGATCTGAACCATACCGGCGCTCACAAGGTGAACAACACCATTGGTCAGGCGTTACTGGCCAAAAAGACCGGCAAACCCCGTGTCATTGCCGAAACCGGCGCGGGTCAGCACGGCGTGGCAACCGCCACGGTGGCGGCGCGTCTGGGGCTTGAGTGCGATGTTTACATGGGCGCTGCAGACGTCGAACGCCAGAAGCTTAACGTCTATCGCATGCGTTTGCTGGGCGCGCGGGTGATTCCGGTCGAGTCGGGCACTCGTACCCTGAAAGACGCCATGAACGAAGCGCTGCGCGACTGGGTCACCAACGTCGATAACACCTTTTACATCATCGGTACCGTGGCAGGGCCGCACCCGTATCCCCAACTGGTGCGTGATTTCAACGCCGTGGTGGGTCGTGAGGCACGCCGCCAGTCGCTCGAGCAGATCGGCCGCCTGCCTGATGCGCTGGTGGCCTGCGTGGGCGGCGGCTCCAACGCCATTGGCTTGTTCTATCCCTTCGTGGAAGACGACGATGTCGCCATGTACGGTGTCGAAGCCGGTGGTGACGGGGTGGAAACGGGGCGTCACGCGGCGCCGCTGTCTTCCAACGCACCGCGGGGTGTGCTGCACGGTAACCGTACCTACCTGATGTCGGATGAGGCCGGGCAGGTGTCGGATACCCACTCGATTTCGGCCGGGCTGGATTACCCGGGCGTGGGCCCCGAACATGCCCTCTGGAAAGACGTCGGTCGGGTAAATTACGTGGCCGCCAACGACAATGACGTGCTCGAGGCGTTTCGCGAACTCACGCACATGGAAGGCATCATGCCTGCCCTCGAAACGGCCCACGCGCTGGCCTACGCCAAGGTGCTGGCGCCCACCATGCGCCCTGACCAGCATATCGTGATTAACCTGTCAGGCCGTGGTGACAAAGACATTATGACAGTGGCCAAGATTGACGGCATCGACATTTAAGGGTCGGCAAGTTTTCAAGGCCAGAAGTATCCAAGGTCAGACGTTTTTAAGGTCATCAGTTTCTAAGGGCAAGCATGAACCGTATTGATCAGCGTTTCAGTGAACTAAAACAGCAGGGCCGCAAGGCCCTGATTCCCTTCATTACCGCCGGGGACCCGGCGCCCCAGCACACCGTTGGCTTTATGCATGCCCTGGTGGAAGCCGGTGCGGATATCATCGAGTTGGGTGTACCCTTCTCAGATCCCATGGCAGACGGCCCGGTCATTCAAAAGGCCTGCGAGCGCGCGCTCAAGCAGGGCACCCGGCTGGTCGACCTGCTCGACATGGTGGCCGAATTCCGCCAGACCGATACCACCACGCCTGTCGTACTGATGGGCTATCTCAACCCCATCGAGCGCATCGGCTACGATACCTTTGCCGATAAAGCCGCAGCAGTAGGCGTCGATGGTGTATTGACCGTGGATATGCCCCCGGAAGAAGCGGACGTGTTTGGACCGCTTCTGAAAGCGCGCGACCTGGCGGCTATTTTTCTCGTTGCACCTACCACTTCCCATGCCCGGGCCGCTACAATATGCGCCCACGGCGAAGGGTACCTGTACTATGTGTCACTCAAGGGGGTGACCGGTGCCGCGACGCTCAATGCCGCCGACGTGGCAGAGCATCTCGAGCCGTTACGCGGCATGACCGACCTGCCGCTGTGTGTGGGTTTCGGTATTCGTGACGGTGCAACCGCCGCGGAAGTCGCCAAGGTGGCTGACGGCGTGATTGTGGGGAGTGCGTTGGTCAACCGCATCGCCGAGAGTGCCGATGCCCCGGATACCATTGCCGCCCAGTTAAAGCAGGTGCTTGGCGAAATGCGTTCGGCCATGGATGCCTGATAAGTTATTTCATCGTCTACACTAACTGACATTAGTTTGACCCCATTCATCAAGCTTGGTCCCGCCAAGCGTTGACGTACAACGGAAGTCTTTTTGATATGAGCTGGTTAGATAAGATTGTGCCCTCCATGGGGCGTATCCAGCGTAAGGACCGTCGCGCTAGCGTTCCCGATGGTCTCTGGCGCAAATGCCCTAAGTGCGAAGCCGTTCTCTATCTTCCCGAGTTAGAGAAGCATCAAAGTGTTTGCCCGAAGTGCAATCACCACCTGCGATTGACCGCGCGCAAGCGGCTGGATTGGTTCCTGGACAAGACGGGTCGCGAAGAAATTGCGGCTGAGATTGAGCCGGTCGACCGCCTCAAATTCCGCGATTCCAAGAAGTACAAGGATCGCTTGACCGCAGCGCAAAAAGAAACCGCCGAAAAAGACGCGCTGGTTGCCATGCGTGGTGAGTTGAATGGCTTGCCCGTGGTGGCCGTGGCGTTCGAATTTACCTTCATGGGCGGCTCCATGGGCGCGGTGGTTGGCGAGAAGTTCGTGCGCGCCGCCACCCTGGCGCTTGAATCTCGGGTACCGTTGATTTGCTTTGCGGCTTCCGGCGGGGCGCGCATGCAGGAAGCGCTGTTCTCGCTGATGCAGATGGCGAAAACCTCGGCAGCGCTTGAAAAGCTCAAGCAGGAAGGTATTCCGTATATCTCGGTGCTGACCGATCCGGTCTTTGGGGGCGTTTCTGCATCGCTTGCCATGCTTGGTGACCTGAATATTGCCGAACCCAATGCACTGATTGGTTTTGCCGGCCCGCGGGTCATTGAGCAAACCGTGCGCGAAACCCTCCCGGAAGGCTTCCAGCGCAGCGAATTCCTGCTTGAGCACGGCACGGTGGACATGATCGTGCATCGTCACGACATGCGCGAGCGCGTTGGTGGTGTGCTGCGCAAGCTGACCCACCAGCCGCTGGCCGGTAGTGATCCTGAGCCTGAAGAAGAGCCGCTGGTGTTCGAACCGGTCGTCGACGAACCCCAGGTGGCCGAGCAGGCGGAAGACCCCGAGTGGATCGAGGCGATTAACGGCAGCAGCCAATCAGACATTGCCAAGCGCGACGATTCCTCCCGCAATGCCTAAAACGCTGGCACAGTGGCTTGACCATCTGGAAACCCTCCACCCGGTGGGGATCGAACTGGGGCTGGATCGGGTCAGTCGGGTAGCTGACCGAATGGGCCTGTTGCAGCGCCCCATTGCCAAGCGGGTCATCAGCGTTGCGGGGACCAACGGCAAGGGCTCGACCCTGGCAATCATCGATAGCGTGGCGCGCGCACACGGTCTGCGAGTGGGGACCTATACGTCTCCCCATTTGCTGCGCTACAACGAGCGCGTTCAGCTTGATGGCAGCATGGCGAGCGACGAACAGCTGGTCGCGGGCTTTGAGACCGTCGAGCAGGCGAGGCTAGCCGCACCGGCGGTCAGTCTGACCTACTTCGAAGCCGGGACGCTATGTGCCCTCTGGTGCCTGTGTCAGCAGCCGCTTGATCTGGCCGTGCTTGAAGTAGGGCTTGGCGGGCGTCTGGATGCCGTCAATATTGTCGATGCCGATGTGGCGATCGTCACCACCATTGCCCAGGATCACGCCGGGTTTTTAGGTACCGACATTGCCCAGATAGGGCGCGAGAAAGCCGGTATCTTCCGTTCGCAACGGCCTGCCGTCTTGGGCAGCCGCGATCTGCCAGAGAGCGTGGCGGATATCGCCGACGCCCTGTCAGCCCCCGTTTATCAACTTGGACGTCACTTCGAGCATACAGCAGACCCCGCATCGGCCTGCTGGCGCTGGCAGGGCCACACCACCTCAGGCGATGCGCTGACACTCGATGCCTTACCCGACCCAGGCTTGCCCATGGATAACGCCGCGACGGCACTGCAAGCCTTGGTGCTGGCTGGCGTTGTGCCGGAGGCGTATCCGACCCAGAGGGCCCTGACCAACCTGGTGGTGCCCGGGCGAATGCAGTGGCACGGTCAATGGTGTCTCGATGTCGGGCATAACCCCCATGCAGCGGATTATCTGGCGCGTCACCTGCCCCTTGTCGCGGCAGGTGCGACGCAATGGGGGCTTATCGGCATGTTAAGTGATAAAGATGCCGATGGCGTGATCGCCGCGCTATCATCGCGTATTGGTGACTGGGTGTGCGTGAGCCTTGACGGTGAGCGCGGCCGTGAAGCCACTGAACTCGCCGAGCGGATTGCAGCCCTGGGCGGACGCGTGCATCATTGCGCGGCATCCCCGATGGCGGGAGTGGAGTGGCTGGCGACGCGGCTGGGCCCGGAGGATCGTGTGCTGGCGACAGGCTCTTTTTTCACGGTGGCGGCGCTATCAGCGCAGCCATTGCCACAGGCGTAGCATCGCTTGATGGAGAGGGATATGAAATACGGTAAAACGGAACGGATCAGCGGTATCGTCATTCTGCTCGCGCTGTTGGCCATCATCGTGCCGTGGCTGATGAGTGACCCGGCGCCGCGTGAAGAGCGTCCCCAACCGAATTTTGTCATCGAGCAACCGGTGGAAGTCGAGCGCCGTGATGTTGACCCTCCGCAGCGCCCTGAATCGATTGGCGACCCCGCCGAGCAGGTAGATCCGAGCGTGGCCGCTCAGGCAACTGAGGAGCCGCTTGAAGTGGATCCCGCCAGCCCGGATACTGATCAACTGACTCGTAATGATGATGGCGCCTCAGACGAAGCGCAGGCAGCCAGTGACGCCGACGAAGCACCAGCGAGCGAGCAGAGCGATCCGATTGCCGACCTGATCGCTTCAAATAGCCAGTCAGTGAGTGATACGCCTGAGGAGCAACCCGCTGGCGCCCAGGCAGCGTCGACGCCGCAGGCCGATTCAGCTGGCGAATGGGCGGTTCAGGTTGGCAGCTTCGGCAACCCTGATAACGCTCAACGCTTGAGTGAACAGCTAAGCAGTGAAGGCTTTGCTGTCTACCAGCGCGACCGCGACAATGACATGACAACCGTCTATGTCGGCCCCTTTGCGACTTCGGAAGAGGGTGAAGCGGCAATGAGCGATGTTAAACAGCGAGCCAATGTCCAAGGCCTGCTGGTTCGAGTTCGGGAATAATCATGGCGCTTACCTGGATAGACGCCGCCTTTTTAGCGGTGCTGGCGTTGTCAATGCTGGCGGGGTTTGTACGCGGTTTTGTCCGGGAAGCGCTGGGGCTGGCGGCCTGGGTGATTGCCCTGATGGTGGCCAGGGTGCTGGCTGAGCCCGTCGCCGAGTTGATGAGCGGTTTCATCGACAGTTTTGACGCGCGCCTGGTGCTGGCCTTTGCGTTAGTGATTTTTGCGGTCATTCTGCTGTGTGGCATTGTTATCAGGTTGGTGCATGCGGCGGTCGAGTGGGTCGGCATGGGGTTGCTTAACCGCTTTGCCGGTGCGGCGTTTGGCATCGCGCGTGGGGCGGTCATCCTGCTGGTGGTGACCGTGCTGATTATGCTGACGCCACTATCAGAGCTTCAGGCTTGGCAGCAGGCAACGCTACGCCCCACCTTTATCGAATTGCGCAACTACGCCATTAACCGGCTGGATCAATGGGGCGGTGAACTTCCCGAAGCGCCGTCCACGCTCAACGACATCACGCTGCCGGATTTACGCCAGGGGCGTGAACTTTGATAGTTTTATCTGACATGTACCGGCTTACGTAGGTTAAGCCAGCATCAAGCGAGGTAACGGGAATGTGCGGTATCGTCGGCCTTCTGGCCAAGCAAGCGGTAAATCAGGGTATTTACGACGCCCTGACCGTTCTTCAGCATCGCGGCCAGGACGCTGCCGGGATGATGACTTGGAGCGAGGGACGCTTTTTACTGCGCAAGAGTAACGGCCTGGTGCGCGATGTGTTTCATACGCGTCACATGGCGCGTTTGAAAGGCAACCTGGGTATCGGGCACGTCCGCTATCCCACCGCCGGTTCCTCCAGCGAAGCCGAATCGCAGCCTTTTTATGTCAACTCCCCTTATGGTATCGCGCTTGCCCACAACGGCAACCTGACCAATTCCGAACAGCTCAAGCAGGAACTGTTTTCGACGGACCTTCGCCATATCAACACCAGCTCGGACTCCGAGGTGCTGCTCAATGTATTTGCCCACGAGCTGGGCAAGCAGGGCCTGCACCTGGAAGCCGAGGATATCTTTGATGCCGTACGCCGGGTGCATCGTCGTTGCCAGGGGGGCTATGCCGCCGTCGCGATTATCAACGGGTTTGGCATGGTGGCGTTTCGTGACCCTCACGGCATTCGGCCGGTGGTGTTTGGTACACGCCAGGCAGAAAACGGCCAGGATGTCATGATCGCCTCCGAGTCGGTTGCCCTGGATGTGGGTGGCTTCGAGCTGGAGCGGGATCTGTCGCCGGGTGAAGCGGTCTTTGTCGATATGCAGGGCAACGTGCATACCCAGGTGTGTGCCGACCGTCCCCAGCTGCGCTCGTGTATTTTCGAACACGTTTACCTGGCACGGCCCGATTCGATTCTCGACGGCGCCTATGTCTACGGTACCCGCATGCAGATGGGGCGTAAGCTCGGTGACCGTGTGCTTAATGAATGGCCCGATCACGATATCGACGTGGTGATTCCGATTCCCGATACGTCGCGTACCTCGGCGCTGGAAATGGCGCAGCACCTTGGCGTTACCTACCGCGAAGGGTTCATGAAGAACCGCTATATCGGTCGAACCTTCATCATGCCGGGGCAGACCCAGCGCAAGAAATCAGTCCGCCAGAAGCTGAATGCCATCGACATCGAGTTTAAAGATAAGAATGTGCTGCTGGTGGATGACTCGATTGTGCGCGGCACCACCTGCAAGCAGATCATCCAGATGGCCCGCGACGCCGGAGCGCGGAAAGTCTACTTTGCCTCTGCGGCACCGCCGGTGCGTTATCCCAACGTTTACGGCATCGACATGCCTGCGGCTTCTGAGTTGATAGCCCATGGGCGTACGGAAGAAGAAGTCGGCGAGTTGATAGGTGCCGACCGGATTTTCTATCAGGATATCGAGGACCTGAAAGATGCCTGCCGTGAAGTGAATCCCGAACTGGAAGCCTTTGACTGTTCGGTATTCGACGGCAACTACGTCACGGGGGATATTGACGATGCCTACCTGGCGGTGCTGGAGGCCAGCCGAAATGACCTGGCCAAGGACCAGAGCGCCGGTGACCATGCCCTGGTCGACATGCATAATCAGGATGACGACGACCTGGACGATTAAATGGTGTGTTTGAACAAGAGACTAGCCCATGCAAGATGACAGCCAGCAAGACGCGTGGTCGCTGGAAACGCTAGCGATTCGGGCGGGACACGAGCGTACCTTTGAGCAGGAACACGCGGAGCCGATTTTTCCCACGTCCAGCTTCGTGTATGACAGCGCCGCTGAAGCAGCGCGCAAGTTTGGTGGTCGCGAGGCTGGCAACGTTTATTCCCGCTTCACCAACCCGACCGTTCATACCTTTGAGCGCCGGTTAGCGGCGCTGGAAGGCGGCGAACGCTGCGTGGCCACCAGTTCGGGAATGTCCGCTATCCTGTCAACGGTGCTGGCGCTGCTATCGGCAGGCGATGAAATCGTCGCTTCGCGTTCATTGTTTGGCTCCACGGTGAGCCTGTTCGATAAATATTTCGGCAAGTTCGGTATTACCACCCGCTATGTGGAGCTCTCCGATTTGGCGGCGTGGGAAGCGGCGATCACCCCCAATACGCGCTTGCTGTTTGCTGAAACGCCGTCGAACCCGCTGTCTGAAGTAGCCGATATCGCTGCGCTGTCAGCGTTGGCTAAACGCCATGATGTCTGGCTCGCGATTGATAACTGCTTCTTAACGCCGGCACTTCAGCAGCCCATCGCACTGGGGGCTGACCTGGTGATTCACTCTGCAACCAAGTACCTCGATGGGCAGGGGCGTGCGGTAGGCGGTGCCGTGGTGGGTAAGCACGACGTGCTGGAAGAGGTGTTCGGGGTCGTACGCACCTGTGGCCCGTGCATGAGTCCGTTCAACGCCTGGATATTTACCAAAGGGTTGGAAACGCTCTCGCTGCGGATGAAGGCTCACTGTGAACAGGCACAAACCCTTGCCGAGTGGCTTTATGCCCACCCGGCGGTTAACAAGGTGTTCTATAGCGGCCTTGTCGACCATCCGCAGCATGAACTCGCCAGGCAGCAGCAGGACGGCTTTGGCGCGGTGCTTGGGTTCGAGGTCCTCTATGGTCAGGAGGGCGCGTGGCAGGTGATTGATGCGACCCGTATGCTGTCGATCACCGGCAACCTGGGAGATGTCAAAACGACGATCACCCATCCCGCCACGACCACGCATGGCCGCTTGAGCGATGAGCAACGAGCGGCTGCCGGTATTTCGCCGGGGCTGGTGCGTGTCGCCGTCGGGCTGGAAAACCAGCGAGACATTCAAAATGATCTCGCCAGAGGGTTGGATGCCTTGCTGGCAGGTTAGTCGCCTGCCAAACGCGATCTGAAACCGGCCCATGGCCGGTTTTTTTAGCCCGTCCTGATTGTGTAAAGGCGTTGTCCAACGTTTTTTACGAATGGTGTGTTCTGCTTTTTTCAGCGGTTTACAATCCATTTTGCCGCTATCATCACTTTCAGATCACGCCTAAGGAAGGCGTCCAAGAAAGGAATATCCGATGTGGGGAAACACGCAGGCTGGCTGGGGCATCATCAGTATTATGTTGCACTGGCTAAGTGCCATCACGATTGTCGGGCTCTTTGCCCTGGGCTGGTGGATGACCGGGTTGGGGTATTATGACCCCTGGTACAATCTGGGCCCCTGGGTACATCGCTCGATTGGCATGCTGCTTTTCGCCGCGACCCTGGCGCGCATCGCCTGGCGGTGGTCGCAGCCTACGCCCCGGGGGCATGGAAGCCGACTTGCCATTCTGATGGCGCACCTGGGCCACGTAATGCTGTATGTCACCCTGCTTGTGGTCATGACCACGGGGTATTTGATCTCCACGGCGGATGGAAGCGGTATTAATGTGTTTGACTGGTTTGTGGTGCCTGCGCTGGTGCATGGTTTGCCCCAACAGTCGGTGATTGCCGGTGACCTGCATTGGTACAGTGCCTGGGCCTTGATGTTGCTGGCTGTGGGGCACTCGCTGGCAGCCTTCAAGCACCACTTCCATGATCGCTACGACACATTACGGCGTATGTTGAAACCCACATCGCGTTGACGTATCAGGCTTTCCCGACGGGATGGCTTCAAGGAGCACCTTTCAAGACGGTGCTTTTCATCGAGAAAGGAGTTGCAGCATGTTGAAGAAAACCTTACTGACCACGGCCGTTGCCGCCGCAGGGCTTGTCACGCTGGGCCAGGCTCAGGCAGCTGATTACACCATCGATACTGAAGGGCAGCACGCCTTTGTTCAGTTCAAGATCAGCCATCTGGGCTATTCCTACATCCTGGGTAGCTTTGAAGATTTCTCGGGTGAGTTTAGCTACGACGCCGATGATCTCGATGCATCATCTGTCGACATGGAAGTCCAGGTAAGCAGCCTGAACAGCAACCATGGCGAACGCGATCGTCACATTTTGAGCAGTGATTTCCTCAACGCAGAAGAATATCCCACGGCTACCTTCACTTCGACAGGTTTTGAGTCGACCGGTGATGATGAAGGTGTGGTGACCGGCGATCTGACCCTGCATGGTCAAACCCAGGAAATTGAAATGCCCGTTACCCTGATGGGCGAAGGCGAAGACCCCTGGGGTGGCTACCGTGCTGGCTTTGAAGGTAGCACCATGATTACGCTGGGTGATTTTGGTATTGATATGAGCGACTTCCCCGAAGCGATGCATGAGCTGGAGCTTTATGTGACCTTCGAAGGTATTCGCCAGTAATTCAGCGCTTCTAAAAGCGCCACCACGCCTTCGGGGGTGGTGGCGTTTTTTGCGTTTATTCAACAGGAGTATAGGTGTTGGCGGCTAGCACTCAGCAAACGGCAGGATTGGGCAAAACCCTGTGGCAGCAAACCTGGCCGATGGCGATTGGGGTATTGTCGCTACTTGGGTTTCAACTGGTTGATAGCGCCTTTATTGCCCGCCTGGGCACGGTACCGCTGGCTGCCCAGTCGTTCACCTTCCCGCTGTCGTTTCTGATCATCGGGATTCAGGTGGGGATGGGAATCGCCATTGCGGCGTTGATATCCCGTGCGCTGGGGGCTGGTGAAAAGGCCCGTGCCAAGCGGTTGAGCAGTCTGGTGCTGATGGCGGGTGGCGCCGTGATTGCTTGTCTAGCTATGCTGCTGTGGGCCTTTCAGATGCCGATATTCAGTTTGTTAGGCGCCGAAAGTAACACCTTTGGGTATTTGCGCAGCTATTGGCCACCGCAGCTTCTGGCAGCCTGGCTGGGGGCGCTGCTCTATTTTGTCTACAGCGTTTTTCGTGCCCATGGCGATACCCGGCTGCCGGGAAAAATGATGGTGATCACCAGTCTGATCAACCTGGTCCTGGATCCTGTGCTGATCTTCGGCATAGGGCCGTGGTCCGGCTGGGGACTGCCGGGAGCTGCCTGGGCGACGGCGATTGCCTTTGGCTGTGGGTTGCTGGCAACCGGGGGCCGTTTGTTGAAACGCGGCTGGGCTTCGCGAGAAGGGCTATGGCAGGAAGGCCGACAGTCTTGGCGGCCTTTCATGGGCATTGCGGCGCCGGCCATGGTGAGTCAGCTTATGCCGCCCCTGGCCGCCATGCTGGCGATTTCGGTGGTGGCTGGCCTGGGTGAGAGCCAAGTCGCTGCCTGGGGCTTGGCAAGCCGCCTGGAAACGCTGTCGTTAATGGTGATCTTAGCCATGACGATGTCGTTGCCGCCCTGGCTGGGTCGTTGTTATGGGGCCGGTGATTGGGACCAGATCCATCGTCTTCTACGCCTGGCACTGGGTGTGGCGGTGGTCTGGCAGTTGACCCTGGGTATATTGCTGGCGCTGGGGGCGCCCTGGCTTGGCATGGCGCTGGCAGGCAACCCGGATGTGCAGCATGAACTGGTGCTGCTGATTCGCTTCCTGCTGCCAAGCTATGCGGCGCTTGGCGTCTGTATGCTGGTGGTGTCCGCGGGCAATGCGTTGGGCTGGCCGCTACGCGCGATGCTGCTGTCTGGCGCACGCTTGTTTGTGTGCTACTTACCCTGCCTGTGGCTCGGTGAGCAATTGGCCGGATGGTGGGGATTGGCCGCCGGAGCGGCCTTGGGTAATGTGCTTGCCGGGTTAGTCGCCTGGCTGCTGCTGAGACGTATTCTGTCCCGTCCTCACCGGCAAGCGGGGGTTAATGCGGGCTAGATGGTGTGGGCTTTTCCTGAAACGCAAAGTAGCCGAACAAAAGTGCCATCGCCAGATAGCCCATGCTGAAACTGGGCGCCGCGTTGATGCCGAGCTCTGACGCGTGCATCAAGCCGACAAACGAGAAAGCCGCTGCGATCAGGGCGAAGATGGCTGCCCGTCGAAACTGATGATCAATCACGGAGACCGTCATGGCGCCCAGGAAAATGGCCATGAACATGGCGCCCTGGCCGGTGGCCACAATGGCGGTGGAAATATCGCTGACGATGTCTTCAGCGCCACGGTTAAAGCGGGTCATCACGTAGTTGGCAAAGTAGGGCAGCATGGCCAGCGCGACCGCGGGGTAGTAACGGCTGTCGTTGGACTGAAACGCCGTGGCGATCATGGAAATGCCCACAAAGACCAGGATAGGAGCGACCACCGAGACGGGGATGATCGCCGAAATCATGGCGATTAACCCGAACATGGTGGCGATGGCGTAAACGGCTCCGTTCAGCAGGCTATAGCCACGCCCGGCCCCCATCCACTTCGCCCCAACGGTGGCAATATACACCGTGGTGGGGAAGACGCCGCCAAACAGGGCGCCCAGCATGGTGCCTACCCCATCGACCGCCTGGCATTCACGTACGTCGTACTTGTCGCCGGCGGCTTCCATGGCCTCGACGTTGTTCATGGTTTCAATGGCGTTATACAGCGTAATCGGCAACACCACGGTCAGAATGGCAAGCATGCCAGTGGCCAGCAGCCCCAGGCCTTCCCACCAGGCCAGGTTGGGCAGCAGCGGGTAAAAACCCAGGTGGGTAAAGGCGTCGCTGAAGCGATCTCCGCCTGCATCACCAATCAAGTAGGCCATGGCGGTGCCCAGGATGATCGCGAATAGCGAGGTGGGGATTTTCAGTGGCATGCTGACCCGGGCAAGCAAGCCGACAATGATGATGGCCAGTACCAGCAAGCCAATCACCGGCATTTCCAGCGTTTTGAACAACATTTCGCCAGCAATAAAGGTCAGCGCCACCCCGGCAACGGCACCGAGCATGGCAGCTCGCGGAAGATGATATTGTACCCAGCGGCCGATCAGGCTGATGGCGGCTTCAATGGCGCCGCTGATAAAGCAGGCGGCCACTGCCACCTGCCAGGCGAGGGTGACATCTCCCGTCAGCTCCTTGGCGGGCAGCAAGACGCCGAACAGGAAGACGAACATGACCGGCGTGGAAATGCCGTAGGACAAGGCGGTCACATCCGTGCGCTGCTCTTTGCGGGCTAGCCGTGAGGCGCTCCAGGCGTAATAGAAATTGCCGACCATCACGGCAACCGCCGCCCCGGGCAGCACTTGTCCATAGACGATGGAGGCAGGAAAACCCATGCCAAGCATGGTGATGGCAATGATGACAAAGTTCGCAATGTTGTTCTGGAACAAAGCGAAGAATGCGTCGGTGTCTTCTTTCTTGTACCACGGGTAGTGATGTTGCGTCGCCATGACTGCCTCTGGTTAATGGGGTGTCGGTGAGGGGCTAAACAAAAATGCCCAGGCAAGCCTGGGCATGGAAACGCACTCTGCCTGCGTGTTTAGTCGTTAACCGCGGCAATCGCCTTCGCCAGGTAAGGCAGGTTTTCCTGGGAGAAACCGGCCACGTTGGCGCGGCCTGAGCGCACCATATAGATACCGAACTCGTCGCGCAGTCGGTCGACCTGTTCCGGCGTCAGGCCGGTATAGGAGAACATGCCGCGCTGCTCGGCAACACACGCATACTTCTCATCCAGCCCGTAGGGTTTCAGGGCTTCGACGAAATCACGACGCAGGGTGTTGATGCGGTCGCGCATTTCGGTCAACTCCTCGCGCCACATGACGGACAGTTCCGCGTCATGCAGAATCTCGCTGACAATGGCACCGCCGTGGGCGGGCGGGTTGGAGTAGTTTTCCCGCGCGACAATGGCGACCTGTGAGCGGATGTTTTCCATCTGCTCGGCATCTTTGGCCACCATGATCAGGCAGCCGGTGCGCTCGCAGTAAATGCCGAAGTTTTTCGAGCACGAGCTGGTGATGATCACCTCGTCCAGCTGCTCGGCAAACAGCCGAACACCGTAGGCATCTTCATCCAGGCCTTCCCCGAACCCTTGATAGGCAAAGTCGATGAGCGGCAGTAACTGGCGCTCTTTAACCACCTCGAGCACTTGCTGCCACTGGGACTTGGAAAGGTCGAACCCGGTAGGGTTGTGGCAGCAGGCGTGAAGTACGACCACATCGCCTTCGGGGATCTTCTTCAACGCCCCCAGCATGCCGTCAAAGTCGAGGCGGTTATCGGGGTCGACATAGGGGTACTTGTGCAACTCGATACCCGCGGCGGTAAAGATGCCATGGTGATTCGGCCAGGTCGGGTCGCTGACCCAAATGCCCCGGTCGGGCAGTTGGGTGGCAATGAAATCGGCCGCTAGACGCAGTGCCCCAGTGCCCCCGGGCGACTGGGTGGCGCTGGCACGATTGGCTTCCAGTACGGGTGAATTGGCACCCAGTACCATTGGCAGCACAACGCCCCCGTAGGCGGGAGCGCCGTGTGAACCAATATAGGTTTTGGTGGTTTCATTGCTGAGCAAGCGAGCTTCGGCCTCTTTGACCGCACGCATTACCGGCGTATTGCCGTGCGCATCGCGGTAAACGCCAACGCCTAAGTCGACTTTCTGAGGATTGGTGTCTTTTTTGAAAGCTTCGATTAGCCCAAGAATGGCGTCTCCGGGGACTCGCTCAATATGCTCAAACATTTATTCGGCTACCTCGTCGGTTCTAGCGGCAAGAATGAAATCATTTTGGTGCAGACCATCAATCGCGTGGCTCCACCAGGTGACCGTGGTTTTCCCGTACTCGGTGGTGATCACGGGGTGATGGCCCGCCTGTTCGGCCAGTTCGCCCACGCGCTGTGTGAACGCCAGCGCATTGGCAAAATCACGAAACGTAAAGCTGCGTGACAGCTTCATAATGCCATCGTGATCGACAATTCGCCACTCGGGTAGGGTCTTTAGCTGGCTTTCGCACTCGCTGCGCGTCATGGGGCGTGCGTCGCCGCTGCAGGGTTCACACTGTTGTTGGGCCAGTGAGGTCATTTGACTACCTCCTTAATAAGGATGATGAATGTCTTGCACTATCAGGATAGAAGGCAGACGCAGTCACGACCAACATCTTTGGCACTATAAAGCGCCTGATCCGCGCGCTCGATCAGGCTCGCGATGGGTTCGCCACAGCGATACTCGGCAACGCCGATGCTCAGCGTGACCTTGCCGACGCCGATGCCGAAATCATGTTCGGCAATTTGATGGCGTAATCGGTCTGCCAACTGATGGCATTGCTTGACCGGGGTAAGCGGCAAGAGGGCCATGAATTCTTCACCCCCCAGTCGGGCAATCATGTCTTCACTGCGCAGTAGCGATTGCGCCAGGGTGGCCAGCCGTTTCAGGACGTCATCGCCCTGGAGATGCCCCCATCGGTCATTGATATGTTTAAAGTGGTCGATGTCGAGCATCATGATGGATAGCGGAGTGCCGTGTCGCGAGCTCAGCGATGCCAGGTGGGTCAACTGGACCATTAGCTTGCGCCGGTTAGGCAGGCTGGTAAGGGGGTCGGTATCGCACAGCTTGCGAAGCCGCTGTTCTTCGCTGACCTGGTCGCTGATATCCATCATGATGCCATGCCAGCGAACGCCATTCGGCATGGGTTCGGGGGTGGCGCTGACGCCTATCCACTTTGCTTTATGCCCGGGTGGCGCAAGGCGGAACCGAGTGGCCAGCGGCAGCATGCCCTGGGCCGAACGTTCAATGGCTGACATCAGTTTCGGATAATCCGCGCCGGTCAACTGCTCGAGCGCCGTATGGGCATCTTCTGCCAGTTGGTCGCGATCAATCGGTGCTGACGTCACCCCGGCGCCTTCCATGAACGGAATGGACATATGGCCATTGTGGTGCCGGAAGAACTGAAAGACGACGCCAGGAATCTGACTGATAAGTTGCTCGGCGTTGAGCGATAAGGGGATATCATTCACGGACATGCGTGAATCTCCGAAGCTGTACCATTGGAAAGCGGTGCCATCAAAAAAACAATCGGCTAGGATAGCCTTAAAAACGTAATTGGAATGTAAGCCATTTCCTACAATTTGATACATTTACATATTTTTTTGCTATATCTAAAAAATCAATGAGACTAAAAAGATATATAATACGTTGGTTTAACGTTGCTAATGGCATATACGAGCGAAAAGCATTACGTTTATGCATATAAAATATTCTTTTTATTCCGATGAGGTGTGTTTTGTCGCACAGCACGTCTATACAAGATGACGCATGCATGCAGGGGCGCGTCAGCCTGGTAGGGGCTGGGCCAGGGGATCCTGAGTTACTGACGCTCAAGGCGTTCAAGCGCTTGCAGCATGCGGATGTGGTGTTGCACGACCGCCTGGTAAGCGACGAGATCCTGGCGCTGCTGCCGTCAAGGGTTCAGCAGTTTTATGTAGGCAAGGCACGTTCGTCGCACAGCGTCCCTCAGGAGGGTATCAACCAGGCCCTGGTGGACTGGGCCAGGGCAGGCAATCGCGTGGTTCGGCTCAAGGGGGGCGACCCGTTTATTTTTGGCCGTGGAGGGGAAGAGCTTGAAACCCTGATAGAGGCGGGTGTCCCCGTGGAGGTGATTCCGGGGATTACGGCAGCGTCGGGCTGTGCAGCCTATGCGGGTATTCCGCTGACCCACCGCGACCATGCTCAATCGGTGCGTTTTGTCACCGGCCATCTCAAAAACGGTGAGTGTGATCTGGACTGGCAGACATTGGCGTGCCCGGGTCAGACGCTGGTGTTTTATATGGGGTTGGGGAGTGTCGAGGTGATCTGCAAAGCGTTGATCACTCACGGTATGGCCGACGATACGCCGCTGGCGCTGATTGAGCAGGGCACGACACAGCAGCAACAAACGCATATTGGCAGCTTGCGCGCCCTGCCTGATACTTTCTATACCGGTTACATAAAGCCGCCGACCTTGTTGATTGTCGGTCATGTGGTGTCATTGAACGCACAGCTGGCATGGTTCGACGTGGATCAGACCGATGCCAAGGGGTTTCGACAAGGTAAGCACCCAACGCCACCCGCCGGTTCTGGCGACTAGCGTTAAACTGTCAACGCTAGCGTCTTGTCCTCAGAGTGGCTAGATACTCTAAGCTGTGTATGCTGGTAGCTAGCAGGCTGATAGTTATCACTGTCTGCTGCCCAATGCGCAGCCAACACCGGTACGCGTAACGCGCAGCGAATACCAAAGGGAGAGGCGACATGTCAGACGAGCAGCAAACCGATCAAAAGCCGACCGACAGCAAGCCGGATATGAAGACACTGTTTCGTGATAATCGCGTGAAGGGGATCGCGGGTATCGCCGCAATAGCCGTGATCTGGGCGATCATGGCGCAGTCAAACGTCGGCACCAGCCGGGACCGTGTCGCGGCGCTGGAAGAGCAGGTGGCAAACGTTGAGGAAGAAAACACATCGCTGACCCAGCAACTCAACGAAGTTGACGATGCCGAAGCGAATCTATCGGCGTTGCAGGAGGAAATGGGGGCGCTTGAAAACCAGCAGTCCGAAGAGCAGCAGGCCCTGGAAAACCTCCAGCAGCAAGTGAGTGATACGCGTTCTGAGCTTGAGTCATTGCAAGAAGAGCGCGACTCGCTGCAAACCAGCGTTGACGAACTGAACCAGCAGGTAAGCGACGCAGAAAGCGAGCTGGAAACCCTGCGCGCAGAGCGTGATCAGGTTCAGCAGGCCAGCGAGGAAGCTGATCAGGCGCGCCAGGAAGCCGAAGAGGCTCGTCAGAGCGCTGAAAATGCGCGCCAAGAGGCAGAAGAAGCCCGGCAGGAAGCGGCCAACGAACGCCAGCAGGCGGTTGAAGAGCGTGACGCCGCCAGAGAAACGCTGGATGACGTCAACAGCCAGATTGAGCAGGCGAATGAGCGCTTGTCCAGCCTTCAAGACGACATCGCCAACGCTGAAGCTGAGCGCGATGAGGTTCAGCAGGCCCGTGACAGCGTTGCCAGCGAGCGCGATGCGTTGCAAGAAGAGGTCGATTCGCTGAAAGCGCTGCGCGAGGAGGAAGAGAGTAGTCTGAACGATGTGCGCAGCGAGATGGAAGATATCATGGTCGCCATCGAAATGGGCCGCGAGGAACTGGCCAAGATTGAAGATCAGGTGTCTACCCGTGAAGAGCAACTGGAGCGCTTGGAAACCCAGTTGAATGAATGGCGTGACGAGCTATCCACGCTGGATTCGCGTACCGGTAATGCGGCCAATGATGCCGGTGAAAGCGCCAATCAAGGGGGCGGCGATGACGATACTAGCCAGAGTGGTGACGAGCCATCGTCTGACAGCGAAAGCGACAACCAGGAAGACGAAGCCAGCTAGGCATTGTTGACCAGCGTCGTAGCCTGGATGAGCGGGTGCTGATACGTCAGCACCCGTTCTTTTTGGTGCCGGTTTATGATTTGGCCCGCGAGGAGTATGATTCTTGCACTTATTGATTCAATGCCAGACGAGGAGTCTGTCTAAATGGAAGGCGTAAAACATATCATCGCTGTGGCCTCGGGTAAGGGGGGCGTCGGCAAGTCTACGGTTACCGTGAACCTGGCGCTGGCGTTATCTGCCCAAGGCTATCGTGTGGGGGTTCTGGATGCGGATATCTATGGCCCCAGTCAGGCGCAAATGCTAGGGGTCGCCGAGGGCGTGCGGCCGCAGGCGGCGGGTGACGATAAATTCCTGCCGCTTGAGGCCCATGGGCTGCAAGCCATGTCGATGGCGTTCATGGTCAATACCCGGGAAGCCATGGTCTGGCGTGGGCCCATGGTGGTGGGCGCTTTCCAGCAGATGCTCAATCAAACCCAGTGGGATAATCTGGATTTTCTGCTTATCGACATGCCACCCGGCACTGGCGACATCCAGTTGACCCTGGCCCAGAAAGTCGCCGTTTCCGGGGCTGTGATCGTGACCACGCCGCAAGATATCGCCCTGCTGGATGCGCGGAAAGGCATCGAGATGTTCCGCAAGGTGAATGTGCCTGTACTGGGTGTGGTGGAAAACATGAGCCTTTACCACTGCGAAAAGTGCGGCCATGAAGCCCCGATATTCGGTGCTGGCGGCGGCGACCGTATTGCCGAGGAATATGACACCGAGGTGTTGGGTCGTTTGCCATTGACCCTGTCCATTCGTGAGCTGACCGACTCAGGTCGGCCAAGCGTCGTTTCGGAGCCGGAAGGGTCGGTCAGCCAGACGTTTGCCGCAATTGCCACGCGGGTGGCGCAAAGTGTTGATGGCCAGAATAAAGAAAGTCCCACTATTTCCTTCAGCGAGTGACGACGTAACTAATGAGCATCAAGTCCGATAAATGGATCCGGCGCATGGCAGAAAGCGATGCCATGATTGAGCCTTTTGAAGCGGGCCAGGTCCGTTACATTAACGACCAGCGCGTTATTTCCTACGGCACATCCAGCTATGGCTATGATGTCCGTTGCTCGGATGAATTCAAGGTCTTTACCAATATTCATTCGGCGATCGTGGACCCTAAAGCGTTTGATGATAAAAGCTTTGTCGACGTCAAAGGCGATGTCTGCATTATTCCGCCCAATTCCTTTGCGCTGGCGCGGACGGTGGAGTATTTCCGTATTCCGCGCAATGTGTTGACGATATGCCTGGGTAAATCCACCTATGCTCGTTGTGGGATCATCGTCAATGTCACTCCCCTGGAACCGGAGTGGGAAGGGCACGTCACCCTGGAGTTCTCGAACACGACCAATCTGCCGGCCAAAATCTATGCGCACGAGGGTGTCGCGCAGATGCTGTTCCTGGAATCCGACGAAGTGTGCGAGACCTCCTACAAGGATCGTGGCGGCAAGTACATGGGCCAGCGCGGCGTGACGTTACCGCGTACCTGAATGATGCCTGTCTGCCAAGCAAAAAAGCCGAGCGGTGTTGGCCGCTCGGCTTTTTTGTACGATGGCGTAGGGCCTGCCTAGACGGACTCGGACTCGTCGAGCTCTTCGGCAGCGTCGGCGTGGGACAGTCGCATGCCATGGAGGGGCAAGAGGTGGCCGTCCATGGTGGCGCCGTCACCGCTGTATTGAAGGCGCCCCTGTAAAAACCACTGTACGGCGATGGGCAGGATCAGGTGCTCACGGGCCTGGACTTTCTGCTTCAGCGATTCAACGTCATCGTCAGAGGTGACGTTGAGTTCGGCCTGTAAGACCACCGGCCCGCCATCCAGCTCCTCGGTAACGAAATGAACGCTGCAGCCATGCTGCTTGGCCTCGTCCGCGAGGGCGCGAGCGTGGGTGTTGAGACCCTGGTAAGCCGGTAACAGCGAGGGGTGGATGTTCAGCATCCGGCCCAGAAAGCGCTGCACAAAGCGGGGTGTCAAAATACGCATGAAACCCGCCAGCACGATGAGGTCGGGCTCATGGCGTTCGATCACCTTGATCAGTGCCCCGTCGTAAGCCTCACGACTGTCGTATTCCCGGTGCGGCAGTGCAACGGCATCAATACCGGCGTCACGGGCGCGCTTGAGGCCATAGGCATCGGCTTCGTTGGATATAACGGCCACAATCTCGCCGCCCAAACGGTCGTGTGACTGTGCCTCGATAAGCGCTTGCAGGTTGCTGCCACTGCCGGAAATCAACACGACCACACGAGGCGGCGTAGTGGGCTCGGGGGTCATGTCCGTTAAGGTGTCGCTGTTGTAGTCGGTGCTGCTCATGCCGGTAAATTCTCCAACACCACGGCATCCTGCTGGCGTGGTTTAATCTGTCCCAGTCGATAGACGGTTTCGCCTTGGGCTTCGAGGTGGCGAATTGCCTGGCTGGCCTCGGCTTCAGGGACGACGACGACCATACCGATACCGCAGTTCAGAACCCGGTACATTTCGGTGTCGGTGACATTTCCCTGGGTTTGAAGCCAGTCGAATACCGCTGGTCGCGTCCACGCCTGGGTGTCGATGCGTGCTGCGAGCGAGTCGGGGAGCACGCGGGGAATGTTCTCGAGCAGCCCGCCACCAGTGATGTGGGAAAGCGCATGAACCGATAGGTCTGTGTCTCGTAGCAGGGAAAGCAGCGCCTTGACATAAATGCGCGTCGGCGCCATCAGGGCATCGCCCAGCGCAACACCGTCGACCTCGGTATCCAGTGGCGCATTGCTGTGCTCGATAATCTTGCGAATCAGCGAGTAGCCGTTTGAGTGAGGCCCGGAGGAGGCCAGGCCGAGTAAAACGTCGCCTTCCGCTACGCGGCTGCCATCGAGGATCTCGCTTTTCTCGACCACGCCAACGCAGAATCCGGCCAGGTCGTAGTCGTCACCTTCGTACATGCCGGGCATTTCGGCGGTCTCGCCACCGACAAGCGCGCAGCCTGCCTGTTCACAGCCGGCACCGATACCGGTGACCACGTCCGCCGCGATATCGACATTTAATTTACCCGTGGCATAGTAGTCGAGGAACAACAAAGGCTCGGCACCGGCAACGATAAGATCGTTGACGCACATGGCCACCAGGTCAATGCCGATGGTGTCGTGTTTGCCGAGCGTCATGGCGAGACGCAGCTTGGTACCCACGCCGTCGGTGCCGGAGACCAGTACCGGCTGTTGATACCCTTGAGGTAGCTCGCAAAGCGCGCCGAATCCGCCGAGCCCGCCCATGACTTCCGGGCGCGTCGTGCGCTTGGCAACGTGCTTGATGCGATCTACCAGCGCATTGCCAGCATCGATGTCAACGCCTGCGTCTTTATAACTGAGTGACGGTCCCGATGAGGCGTGCGAAGAAGAGGTGTCGGTCATGACAGGTCCTATGGAGCAAAGTACGGTGCGATAGTGACTGGCGTACGCCGCCAGAGCCGGGCAATGATTGAACGGGATTGTAACACCCGGTGGCAAGGCTCGCATCGGCTGGCGTATGACGTTAACAAAAGCAGGCGGTTTTTCTTTATATCCGGCATAGTAGGCTATCGTGACAGTGGCCATCTAAAGGAGTTATATGCGCAATTCATGGTGGGGGATCCTGTTATTAGTCCTGGTGTTCGGACTGCTGTATTTACTGGATGCCGTTTTAATGCCGTTTATTGCCGGTATCATCCTGGCCTATCTGGCGGACCCGCTGGCCAATCACTTCCAGCGCTGGGGGATGAATCGTGCGGTGGCCGTCAGCAGCGTTTTCTGTGTGCTGCTGTTGGTGCTGGTTGTTAGCCTGCTGATCATCATCCCCCTCGTGATTCAGCAGTTGAAGCAGTTAAGTGACGCCGTGCCGGGTATCTTTGCCTGGGGGGAAAATACCCTGGCGCCGCAGGTGTTCGAATGGACCGGTTACGATCTGCGTTCTGAACTGGTCAATGTGCGCGAGACGCTGGTCGAGAACTGGCGCGATGCCGGTGGTTATCTGGCCCAGGCACTCGGGCAGATAGGCCGCTCCGGGATGGCCTTCGTGTCTTGGATCACCTACGTGGCGCTGATCCCTGTCGTGACGTTTTACCTGCTGCTGGACTGGGATCGCCTTATCACCAATATTGGCAACCTGATCCCTCGCCAGTGGGCGGATGATGTTAGCCGCCTGGTGAGCCGCTGTGATGAAGTGCTGGCGTCGTTCCTGCGTGGCCAGCTGCTGGTCATGCTTTGCCTGGGCATTATCTATGCAAGCGGGTTGACCCTGATCGGGCTGGACTTTGGCTTGTTGATCGGGGTGGTTTCCGGCCTGGTGAGCATCGTGCCGTTTCTTGGCTTTATCCTGGGGCTGTGCGTAGCGCTGATTGTCGCGCTTTTCCAGTTTGGTACTTGGTGGGGACTTCTGGGTGTTGTCGCCGTGTTTACGATTGGCCAGGTGGCGGAAAGCGTGGTGTTACAACCCAAGCTGTTAGGCGACAAGATAGGCCTTCACCCGGTCGCGGTTATTTTTGCAGTGCTGGCGGGTGGGAACTTGTTCGGCCTGACGGGGGTGTTGCTTGCCTTGCCCGCCGCGGCGGTCATCATGGTGCTGCTGCGCGAGGCCAGGGACCGTTACATCAACAGTGATCTGTATAACGCCGATGACGATCACAACGCCCACGAGATGCCCGCGATCGGCGATGATAGGGAGTCTTCATGAGTCAGGTGCCGGCGCAGCTTCCCCTCGGGGTGGGTTTGCGCGACGACGCTACGTTTCATAACTATTACGCTGGGGAGGTCAATGCGGCGTTGCTTGACCGCCTGCAGCAGCAGTGGGCGCAAACCGGCGAGGATTTCATTTATTTATGGGGCCTGCCGGGTTCAGGGCGCAGCCATTTATTGCAGGCTGCCTGTCATGCCGCTTCCGATCGAGACAAGCGGGCCCTTTACCTGCCGTTGGCCGAGCTAGGTCATTTTCCACCCTTGATGCTGGAAGATATCGAGCGGCTCGACCTGGTCTGTATCGATGATCTGGAGCAGGTGATAGGCCGAAAGCGCTGGGAGGAAGCGCTTTTTCATGCTTTCAATCGCCTGCGCGATGCCGGCAAGCATCTCGTGATTGCCGCCAATGCGCCGCCTCGCCAATTGAAAGTGGTATTACCCGACCTGGCCTCGCGGCTGACCTGGGGGACGGTGTTCCACCTGCATCCGCTCAATGACGATGACCGTCTGGCGGCACTAAAGTTAAGGGCCCATGCCCGCGGGATGCAATTGCCCGACGATGTAGGCCGCTATATTCTGCATCGCGGGCCGCGTGAACTTGGCGCGCTTTGCCGAGCGCTGGAAACGCTGGATCAAGCCTCGCTTTCCGCCCAGCGTAAATTGACCATCCCGTTTGTGAAATCCGCACTGGGCTGGTAATGCTGGTCGGGTAATAAGGCCAGGGCAATAAAAAAGCCACCAGCGGTGGCTGGCGGCTCGTCAAATATCGTCTACCTTTATGCGCATGACGCTCGGTCATGCAAGCGACCCGTTATGCCAATCAGGCCGTTTTACCCATCTTGCTGGCAGCCGTTTGCGCCTGCTTGATGTTGTCTTCGGTAATCTTCTGGCTTTTCTGAACGAAGTCCTGCTGTAGAGAAACAACGTTATCCGCATCGCTTTTGAGGCGTTCTGCCACTTCTTTAGCCACTTTCTGCTGATTTTCCATGTAGCTGCGAAGTTCTTCGGCGTCTTTGACGCTCATCAGCTTGCGTGCCTGGGCAAGGCTGGTATCGACATAGGCTTTCTGCGCATCAAGCTGCGCATTGAAAAGCTTTTCTGTCATGTCGACACTCAGCGCGGCATAAGCGCGTGCGGGAGCCATGAAGAAGTTGTCGAACTGCTGTGTCCACTCGTTGGTGTTGAAAGTGCTCATGATCAAATCTCCTGATTTAGCGGTGCTAACGCATCTAAATGAAAGGGGTAGCATCGCTGGACGAGACATCGTCCTGTGGTGCTTTTCCCTTGTGTCATGCGCTGCAGCATAGCAGGCACTTTTGTGCAGTGCAACATGCGTGCGGTGCAATTTGATCGGGCAATAAGGCTGATAGCAGGTCGCTTGAGTTTTATACTGCGGCCATTAGTCTAGAATTAAATCCGTTTCACGATGGCATGTCGGTAAATTACCGTGCCGACGTTTACCTGCCGATATCGACAAGGAGGATTACCATGAAAACGCGCATTGAACGCGACAGCATGGGAGAGCTGGATGTTCCTGCCGAGGCGTTGTATGGCGCCCAGACGCAGCGCGCAGTGAATAATTTTCCGGTCTCGCACAGCCCGATGCCGGTCGCCTTTATTCACGCGATTGCACGCATCAAGCTTGCCGCAGCCCAGACCAATCTCGCGCTGGGTGAGCTGGATCCGGATCGCGCCGAGGCGATCAGGCAGGCCGCCCAGGAAGTGATCAATGGCGATCACGACGAGCACTTTCCCGTGGATGTGTTTCAGACCGGCTCGGGCACTTCAAGCAACATGAACGTCAATGAGGTCATCGCCACCCTGGCCAGCCGTCGTGGTGTTGAGGTCCTGCCCAATGACCACGTCAATATGGGGCAGTCGAGCAACGATGTGATTCCGACAGCGATCCATGTATCGGCTGCATTGGCGGTGCATGAGTCGCTTCGCCCGGCGCTGGTGCATCTTCGCCGTACCATCGATTCACGGGCTGACGAGCTTTCGGATGTGGTCAAGACCGGCCGCACCCACCTTATGGATGCCATGCCGCTACGCATGGATCAGGAGCTGGGCGCCTGGTCGAGCCAACTGGGGCAGGCCATCGAGCGGCTGGATAGTTGCCTGACGCGGCTATGTCGTCTGGCGCAAGGCGGGACAGCTGTCGGCACAGGCATTAACGCACCGCAAGGGTTTGCCGACCAGGTGGCCGCTCAGCTAACCGAGCAAACGGGGCTGACGTTTACGCCCAACGACAGTTTTTTTGCCAGCATTGCCTCTCAGGACGCGGCCGTGGAGCTGTCCGGGCATCTCAAGGGCTTGGCGTGCATTGTCATGAAGATCGCCAATGACCTGCGCTGGATGAACTCCGGGCCGCTTGCCGGGCTGGGTGAAATCGAGCTCGAGGCGCTTCAACCGGGCAGTTCGATCATGCCCGGTAAGGTTAACCCGGTGATTCCGGAGTCCGCCGCGCAGGCCGCCGCCCAGGTGATTGGGCTGGATACGGCGATAACGGTGGCCGGGCAGAGCGGGAATTTTCAGTTGAATGTCATGCTGCCCCTGGTGGCCTATAACTTGCTGACGGGCATCACGCTGATGACCAATACCACGCGGCTGTTAGCCGACCGTGCCATTGCGACGTTCAAGGTGCGGCGGGACAACATTGAGGCACCGCTCGCTCGCAATCCCATTCTGGTCACGGCACTTAACAGCGTGATTGGTTACAATGCGGCAGCGGCCATCGCCAAGGAGGCCTATCAAACCGGGCGGCCGATCATTGATGTCGCCGAGGAGCACACCGACCTTGGGCGCGACAGCCTTGAACGCCTGCTTGACCCAGAGGCGCTCACGCGAGGTGGCGTGCCGGATAACGACAACGGTTAGGTCTGCTGCTCTTCGCGCTGACCCTGGCGAATGGTCTGACTTGCCTCACTTTCCTCCTCAGTGCTTGCTTCGGGTGTCTCGTGCTCGTCCTTGCGGGCGGGCCGGTAGCTAAGCGTGGCAAGCATCGGGAAGTGATCCGAGCCAAAGCCCTTCAGGCGATGCATGCGGCCGAGCGTGAAGTGCTCGCTGACAAAAATATGGTCGAGGGGCCAGCGCAGAATCGGGTATTGAGCGTGAAAGGTGCTGTACATCCCCCGCCCTCGACGAGGATCCAGCATGCCGGCAACGCGGCAGAAGCGCCGAGTGGTGCGTGACCAGGCGACATCGTTAAGGTCGCCGGCGACCAGTGTTGGCTGCGGTGTCTGCTGGATTTGTTTGCCCACCCACAACAGCTCTGCATCCCGCCAGAGTGACTTTTCGCTTTCACCCGGCGCGGGAGGGCGGGGATGCACCGCGAACAGTCGAATCGCCTCGCCACTCGGTAGCCTGACATGGGTATGGATAGAGGGGATGTCGTCCTGGATAAGCCACTTGATGGATGTGGCCTCAAGCGGCAGGCGTGAGTAAAGATGCATGCCGTAGAGGTTATCCAGGGGGATCTTAACGCTATACGGCCACTGTACGTCCAGTTCAGGGTCGAGCTGGTCCTGCCACCATTGATCAGATTCCAGCGTGAGAATGATGTCGGGCTTGTGCGCGTGGATTTGATCGATAAGGCCAGAAGACTGGCGGTTAGGGGTGAGGACATTGGCGACGAGTAGCGTCATATCGCGGGCGTCATTGCTGACCTTGGTCGAGCGGACCTGTTTGGGCCAGAGGCGCGTCCAGGGCAGGATATAGCAGGCCTGGATGACGATGACGGCCAGGCAAATGGCGAGCGTGATCATTTGCCATCTAGGTGAGGTCGGGATGAATAGCGCTGCCATAAAGCAGGCTGTGGCAAGGGTTGCAATCTGTAGGCGTGGAAATTCACAGCTACGAATCCACCACCAGCGCAGTCGGATGCGGGCAATCAGTGTTGCCAGTAATAGGACGGTCGCGATGCTTCCCAGCAATAGGCCTGGCATGGCCGGTCTCCCATGTTGTCGTGCGTTCGTCGAGTGGCGCTGTCCCAGTGTAGCATTCGGTCTATTCGGGGAGTGTGATAAGTTCCCGCGGGCGACGTGGCCGTCATCGACTGGCGATACCTTGCTAAGTCGATAAATAGCTTGCAATTCAGTGGTGGAAACGTAAAATACGCATCCGTTGCTCGGCAGGACCATAGCTCAGTTGGTTAGAGCGCCACGTTGACATCGTGGAGGTCGGCGGTTCAAATCCGCCTGGTCCTACCATCTCGATTGGCATCAAACGGCCAAGTAGCAATGGCACATTTCAGGACCATAGCTCAGTTGGTTAGAGCGCCACGTTGACATCGTGGAGGTCGGCGGTTCAAATCCGCCTGGTCCTACCAGATTTCCGATTGCGCCCCGTCATTTTCCTCATGACGGGGCGTTTTTGTTTTTGTGTGATGGGCTTTGCGGGAGGGCGTATCGCGTTGTCAGTGACGTTAGTTCGTCAGTGATCCCAGACAGGCAGGTCGGTTTGGCGTTTAAAGGTAGTCAGCAACGCTTCAATACCGGTTTGGTCTTCATGACTGAAGCGTGCTTCCAGCGGGCTGTCGATATCCAGTACACCCCATAGCTGATCATCGTTGACAATCGGCACGACCAGTTCCGCCCGGGACTCGATATCGCAGGCGATATGGTCGGCAACGCTGTGAACATCGTCAACGCGCTGGGTGGCACGCGTTCGCGCTGCAGCACCGCAGACCCCCTTGCTGAACGGAATGGGATGGCAGGCGGGCTTACCCTGAAAAGGACCCAGCGCAAGCATTTCGGGTGAGCGTTGCAAATAAAAGCCGATCCAATTTAAGTGGGGTAGCGACTGCATGATGAAGGCGCAGGTCTGCGCGCTATTGGTTAGCCATTCGCGGGTATCCAGCAGGGCGGCGAGCTGGCGATTGAGGAGGTCATAGTTGACGGTATCACCTGACATGGTGGCTCCCTGGTTATGCATATTCATAACGACACCGGGCCGACAGTTGTCGGCCCGGTGTCGTCGGTCTCTTGTCTAGCTGGGACGAGGGTTATTTCCAGCCGGGTACGGCGGCGCCATCGAAGAGCTCTTCGGCTTTCTCGATCACTTCTTCGCTCTGATAGGCGTCAACCAGCTGCTGGATCTCCTCGCGGTCTTCATCACCACCGCGAACGGCAATCAGGTTGACGTAGGGCGATTCCGGACCTTCCTTGATCAGCGCGTCGTCAAGGCTCAAGCCAGCGGGCTGGGCGAAGGTGTTGTTGATGAAGGCCATGTCGACATCCGGCAAAACCCGCGGTAGCTGCGCGGCTTCGATTTCGCGGAAACGGAAGTCGTTGGGGTTCTCGGCGATATCGATGGGCGTCGCTTCGAGGTTTTCGGGGTCATTCAGCGTGATGAGGCCTTCATTATGCATCAGGATCAGCGCGCGACCTTCGTTGGACGGGTCATTGGGCAGCGCAATCTGGGCACCTTCGGGCAGTTCGTCAACGCTGTCGTACTTCTCTGAGTATGCGCCGATGGGGTAGACGAAGGTGTAGCCTGCAATGGCGAAATCATAGCCACGATCATTCACCATGGACTGCATATAGGGCTCGTGCTGATAAGCGTTGGCGTCCAGGCTGCCATCTGCCAGTGCCGCATTGGGCGTTACGTAGTCAGTGAATTCGATAATTTCGACGTCAAGGTTGTACTCTTCCTTGGCAATTCGGGCAGCGACTTCCATGACTTCTGTTTCAGGGCCGGCAACGGTGCCCATCTTGATGCTGGCGGCTTGAGCGCTGGCGCTAACGGCCAGTGCGAGTGCGGTAATGGTGCCGAGGGCGAATGTCTTCATGGCAACTCCTGTCGAGTGTCAGTTTTGATGAATGGTGATAATAAGGGTAATTTTAATGCTTTTTCGTTATATGTCCACTGAAAAGCTATGCGATCACTTGCGGTCGGTTTTGCGCACCAGGTAATCCCCCAGGCTCTGGAAGCCTTGTACCATGACGACGAGTACGACCACGGTAATCAGCATGATGGTCGGGTTGAAACGGTTATAGCCATAGCGGATACCCAGGTCACCGAGTCCGCCGCCGCCAACAGCGCCTGCCATGGCGGAGTAGCTGACCAGTGTGACCAGCGTGATGGTAAGGCCGGTAATAATGCCGCCCCGCGCTTCGGGGATAAGCACCTTGGTGATGATCTGCCAGGGGGTTGCGCCCATGGCCTGGGCAGCCTCGATCAAGCCCGGTGAGAGCTCATTGAGGGCGCCTTCGATCAGCCGGGCAACGAACGGAATCGCGGCAATGGTCAATGGCACTGACGCCGCATTGATGCCGATGGAGGTGCCTACCAGCATCCGCGTGAAGGGAATGATCGCCACCATCAGGATAATAAATGGGATGGAGCGGCCGATGTTGGTCACGATGCCCAGGGCATGGTTCAGTAAGGGCTTGGCCAGAATCTGAGTGGGGCGCGTTACATAGAGCATCACGCCCAGCGGTAGCCCGAGTAACGTCGAGATCACCCCGGATATGCCGACCATGTAGAGGGTATCGAGCGTTGCCTGAAGAATAAGCTCAATCATTGCGCTGGACATAGCCGAGTACCTCTACCTGTAATTGATGGTCTGCCAAGTAGTCCATGGCGGCTTGCGTCTGCTCAGACGTTCCCAGCAGTTCGGCAATCATCAAGCCAAGCGTTCTTTCCTGAATCGATTCCACCTTGGCCTGCAGGATGCTCACATCGACGCCGCAGTCCCGTGCCAGGCGGGAAATGAGCGGCGTGGATACCGCATCGCCTGAAAATGTAAGCCGCACGACCGGGTGTGCGTTGGCGTCGGGGTTGTCACTGAGGCGTTCAAGCAACTCCTTGGGGGGCGACAGCTGCAGAAAATCGTTGAGAAAGTCGCGCCCCAACTGCGTGCGGGGTGCGGTGAAGAAATCGCCGACTTCGGCGTCCTCGACCAGCTCGCCATTGGATATCAGGCCGACACGATGGCAGATCGATTTAACCACTTCCATTTCATGGGTAATCAATAAAATGGTGATGCCGAGCTGGTGGTTGATATCGCGCAGCAGCTCCAGAATCGAGCTGGTCGTCTGCGGGTCCAGTGCGGAAGTGGCCTCATCGCACAGCAGCACGCGAGGGTTGCTGGCCAGCGCCCGGGCAATCGCAACGCGCTGTTTCTGCCCGCCGGATAGCTGCGCTGGAAATTGATCCGCCTTGTCGGACAGGCCAACCATTTCAAGCAGTGGGCTTACGCGCTCACGGATATCTCGCCTGGGCTGACCCATCAGCTCCAGTGGCAGCGCTACGTTGTCGAAAACGTTGCGCGTGGTGAGCAGGTTGAAGTGCTGGAAGATCATGCCGATGCGGTGGCGTGCCTGGTTCAGCGCCGTGTTGCTCAACCGGGTGATCTCTTGCCCATCGACGGTCACCGTGCCCTGAGTGGGTCGCTCAAGCAGGTTGACGCAGCGAATGAGCGTCGACTTGCCCGCGCCGGACAGGCCGATAACACCGTGAATGGCGCCTTTGGGGATCGCCAGGTTAACGCCTTTGAGGGCGTGAACGGCGTCGTGGCCGGAGCCGTAGGTTTTGCTGACATTATTCAGTTCGATCATGGCGTCTGCCTTTTCTATAGGCCGAAGACGAAGGTGAGCGCGCAAGCGTAGGGGAGGGAATAAAAAAAGGCCACCCTTTCGGGTGGCCATCAACGCTGGACACACCCTTTTAGCTGCACTTCACCAAGCATTCACTCGGCGGACGCCCGCAATCTGGGTACAAATCGGCGTCTTTACATTTGCGGCGAAAGTCTAGAGAGCTAGCCGGACGATGTCAAACCAAAAGAATAACATCTTATATCGCTGTTCAATTTAATAATTTTTTTAACTGATTTTTGCTTCTTTAAAAGTGTTAATTTCTCTTTTCTGGAGGCCTGGGTTTTCTGCAGGCATGAATACTGGGTTACGTTGATTGGCCACGCATGCCTTTGGGGTGCACAAACAGGTTTGTGCAGTAGTAAGCTTGCGTGCGGATCAATTAAAGCGAGGGCGCTATGTTTACTGGCATCGTGCAAGGCAAGGTAGAGGTCGTAGAGGTGCATGAGCTTGATAAGTTTCGTACCCATGTGGTGAAAATGCCCGATACATTGCGCGAGGGGTTGGCAACCGGCGCGTCAGTCGCGCACAACGGTGTCTGTTTGACGGTCACGGACATTTCAGGTGACCGGGTGAGCTTCGACTTGATGCGCGAAACGCTGCGACTGACCAATCTTGGTGCAGTCGAGGTCGGGCAGTACGTCAATATCGAGCGAGCGGCTCGCTTTGGCGATGAAATTGGCGGCCATTCGATGTCAGGCCACGTGATTTGCATGGCGGAAGTGATTGCCATTGATGAAGCGCCCAACAACCGTCGGCTGTGGTTTGCGTTACCGGCTTCAGTGGGCCGGTTTGTGTTTGAGAAAGGCTATATCGGCGTCGATGGTATCAGTCTGACGATTGGCGATGTGCGACCTTCGGTCGAGGGCGAAGGCGTCGAGTTCAGCGTTAACCTGATCCCTGAGACGCTGCACCGCACGGTCCTGGGTGAGCGCCTGCCAGGCGACCAGGTCAATATTGAAATCGATCCCCAGACCCAGGTGATTGTTGAAACGGTTGAGCGTGTTCTGGCCAGCCAAATGCGCTGATGGTCGCTGCTACCCAGGGGGGCGCTGCGTTTCTGACCGATTGGTTAGAAGGTGGCCTGAAGTTTGCTTATGTTAAGCGAAGGGAAGTAACAGGCGGGCACCGGCCCGCATTCGACAACTGCACAAGGTATTCGCATCAGGCGTTACCTTTCGGTAATATGTGCGGCTTTTCGCGCTGCCAGGGTGCATTCAGCGTTCACGCGAAGGATAAAAAAACCTATGAATTTTCTGGATAAGCAGTTCGGGCTCACTGAGCACAAAACCAACGTTAAGACAGAAGTCATTGCCGGGATAACCACCTTCCTGACGATGGCCTACATCATTTTCGTCAATCCCAGCATCCTTTCTGAGGCCGGGATGGACTATGGTGCGGTGTTTGTTGCCACCTGCGTTGCCGCCGCTATCGGCTGTCTGGTCATGGGGCTGTGGGCGAACTATCCTATCGCTCAGGCACCGGGTATGGGGCTCAACGCGTTCTTCACTTACGGTGTCGTGCTGGGGATGGGCTATACCTGGGAGGCGGCACTTGGGGCCGTGTTCTTCTCTGGGTTGTGTTTCTTCCTGCTGAGTATTTTCAAGATCCGTGAATGGATTATCAACTCTATTCCGCTTTCGCTGCGCCTGGGCATTGCCGCGGGTATTGGCCTCTTCCTGGCCATGATTGCCCTGAAGAACGCCGGTATCGTCGTCGCCAACGACGCCACTTTTGTCGCTCTCGGGGACCTTTCCGAGCCTGCGGCACTTTATGCACTCTTGGGCTTTTTCGTGATTACGGCGCTGTCGTACCTGAAAGTCACCGGTGCCGTCATGATCGGTATACTGGGGATCACCATTGCGTCGATGGTACTTGGGCATAATGAATACGGTGGCCTCATGTCCATGCCTCCTTCTATTGCACCGACCTTCATGGCAATGGACCTGATGGGGGCGCTTGATGTCGCCATGCTCAGCGTTATTTTTGCTTTCCTGTTCGTCGACCTGTTCGATACGTCCGGTACGCTGGTGGGGGTTGCGCATCGTGGCAATCTACTGGACAAAAACGGCAAGCTGCCTCGTCTCGGTCGCGCCATGATGGCCGACAGCACGGCATCGATGGCCGGTGCTGCCCTGGGTACTTCGACCACGACCAGCTATATTGAGTCGACGGCAGGTATTGCATCGGGTGGACGAACGGGTTTGACAGCGGTCGTGGTGGCCGTGCTCTTTCTGGTCAGCCTGTTCTTTGCGCCGCTGGCGGGCTCCATTCCCGCTTTCGCCACCGCAGGAGCGCTGCTCTACGTGGCCGTGCTGATGGCGGGTAGCCTGGCACATGCCAACTGGGAAGACCCTACTGACGCCGCGCCGGTGTTGATTGCCGCCCTGGCAATGCCGCTGACCTTTTCGATTGCCGAGGGGATTGCTCTCGGGTTTATCAGCTATGCAGCGATCAAAACCCTGTCGGGCCGTTTCAAAGACCTCAATCCAGCAGTGATCATTCTTGCGCTGCTGTTTGCGGTGAAATTTCTGTTTCTAGACTAACGTGGTTTTATTAATCCAATGAGAGACGCGATGAGCATCTACGGCGATTACATCAAGTCCGTGATACGCACAGTGCCTGACTGGCCCGAGCAGGGGGTCAATTTTCGTGACATTACCCCGCTGCTGCAAAACAGCGCGGCATTTCGCAAGCTGATTGACAGCTTCGTACACCGCTACCAGGAAATGAACCTGGATGCCATCGCGTCGATTGATGCGCGGGGCTTTATTATCGGGGCCCCGCTGGCCTATGAATTGGGCTGCAGCTTTGTCCCGGTTCGTAAAAAAGGCAAGCTGCCGTTCAAGACCATCAGCGAAACCTACACGCTTGAATACGGTCATTCAGAGGTGGAGCTTCACTCGGATGCGTTCCAGAAAGACGACCGTATCTTGTTGATGGACGACCTGATTGCCACAGGCGGCACCATGCTGGCGGCGGCCAACCTCATTCAGCGCAGCGGTGGGCATGTGGTCGAAACAGCCACCATCATTGACCTGCCAGAGCTTGGGGGATCGCAAAAAATTCGCGATGCGGGCTACAGCGTCTTCGCGGTTTGTTCCTTCACAGAAGACGAGTAACGAATTTATGAGCAGCGAACGCTACCATCAGCACTTTACCGTCTCCTGGGATCAGCTTCATCGCGATGTCCGCCAGCTGTGCCATCAACTGGTCGAGCGAGACTTCAAGGGCATTGTGGCGATTACCCGCGGTGGTCTCATTCCTGCCGCCTTGATCGCGCGCGAGCTGAATGTCCGACTGATCGATACCGTGTGCATCAAGAGCTATGACCATATGGATCAGGGCGGACTGGATATCCTGAAAGGGGTTGATCACGACGGTGAGGGTTGGCTGCTGGTCGATGACCTGGTGGATACCGGCAAGACTGCGCGGGCGGTAAGTGAGATGTTGCCCAAGGCGCACTTTGTTACCATTTACGCCAAGCCGGAAGGTCGCCCCCTGGTTGATCAGTATCTCACCGAAGTGGCCCAGCACTGCTGGATCCAGTTCCCCTGGGATATGGGGGTTGCCTACGTTGAACCTCTGGTGGACCAAGTGAAGAAATAATCATGTCGACCCCGCTTCCCGAAGACTGGAATCAGTGGCTTGGCGATGAGTTTCAGGCCGACTACATGCAGTCACTGAAACGTTTTCTGGCCGAGGAAAAAGCGGCCAAGAAAGTCATCTATCCCCATTCATCGCAGTGGTTTCGAGCCTTCGAACTGACGCCGCTCAGTGACGTCAAGGTGGTGATTCAGGGGCAGGATCCTTATCACGGCCCCAATCAGGCGCACGGGCTATGCTTTTCCGTCCAGCCGGGAGTGCCGGTTCCACCGTCGCTGGTCAATATCTACAAGGAGTTGGCGAGCGATGTAGGCACGGAGCCCGTCAACCACGGACACCTGGAAGCCTGGGCGAAGCAAGGCGTCTTGCTCCTCAATACCTCGCTGACGGTCGAGAAGGGCAACGCTGCTTCGCACCGGGGCAAAGGATGGGAGTCTTTCACCGATAGCGCGATCAAGACGGTAAGTGCCCATGCGCAGCCCAGTGTCTTTCTGCTCTGGGGTAGCCACGCCCGGCAGAAAAAAGCCTTGATAGACACCCAGCGTCATCTGGTGTTGGAAGCGCCACATCCCTCGCCGTTGTCCGCCCACCGCGGCTTTTTTGGTACTCGCCATTTCTCCCGGGCCAACCAGTTTCTTGAGGCGCAGGGGCGTGCACCTGTTGATTGGCAATTACCCGCCACCCCTTAACCTGATGAGGGCTTACGGGTAGAATACCGCCCGATTTTGCAAGTTTATGATCACCCGTGTTGCCCATAACCACCTGCTGTGAGGAAGTCCCATGAGTGTCCACGCCATTAACCATCCGCTTGTTCAGCATAAACTGGGACTGATGCGCGAAATGGATTTAAGTACCAAGAGCTTTCGTGAGTTGGCGGGGGAAGTGGCCAAGCTGTTGACGTATGAAGCAACGAAGGGACTTGAGCTCGAAGATCATACCATTGAGGGGTGGAATGGCGAGCCGATTGAGACACGACGCCTGAAAGGCAAGAAGGTAACGGTGGTGCCGATTCTGCGTGCCGGGCTTGGCATGCTGGAGGGGGTTACTGACCTTATCCCCAGCGCACGGGTGAGCGTTGTCGGGTTATACCGCGATGAAGAAACGCTGGAGCCGGTACCGTACTTCGCCAAGTTCGCCAACGATATCGAAGAACGTATGGCCATCGTCATTGACCCCATGTTGGCCACCGGTGGCTCGATGGTCGCGACATTGGACATGCTGCGTGAGCGTGGCTGCGAGCATATGAAGGTGATCGTCCTGGTAGCAGCGCCCGAAGGAATCAGGCGAGTCCAGGACGCCTACCCGGATATCGAAATTTATACAGCATCGGTGGATGAGCGACTGGACGATAACGGTTATATCGTCCCGGGTCTTGGCGATGCGGGTGACAAGATTTTCGGCACCCGATAAGAATTGATGATTCAGCGGCCCCTGGCGTTTTGCGTTAGGGGCCTTTTTTTGCCCAGCACTACCCCAAAGACCTGTGAGGAGTTTGCATAATGAATGATACGCCTAGCCAGTCTGCATCCTGGCCTCGCGTGTTGCTGACCGGGGCGCAAATGCTATTCGTGGCGTTTGGTGCTCTGGTTCTGGTGCCGCTATTGACCGGGCTTGATCCAAGCGTTGCATTGTTTACCGCCGGGATAGGCACACTGCTGTTTCATACGGTGACCCGCGTGACGGTGCCGGTCTTCCTGGCCTCTTCGTTTGCCTTTATCGCGCCGATTCAGGGCTCGATTGCCAGCTTCGGGGTGTCAGCAACGCTCGGTGGCTTGATGGCGGCTGGCCTGGTCTACGTGGCGATCTCGGCGGCGGTACGCGTCAAGGGTACCGGCTGGCTTCATCGGCTGTTGCCACCGGTGGTGGTCGGCCCGGTGATCATGGTCATTGGCCTTGCCCTGGCGCCGGTGGCGGTGGATATGGCGACGGGGGAAACCAGTGACCACATCGGGTACGGCGCGGCGCTTTTCCTGTCAATGGCAAGCTTGCTGGTAACCCTGATATTGGCCGTTTTTGGTCGGGGTTTGCTGCGGTTGATTCCCATCATGGGCGGTATTGTCGTGGGTTATTGCCTGGCGTTGCTGATGGGGCTGGTCGACTTCACACCGGTGCATGATGCTGGCTGGCTGGCGATTCCCGCGTTTACCGCCCCGAGTTTTCACTGGGCGGCGATTCTGTTTATGATTCCTGTCGCCATTGCCCCGGCGGTGGAGCATATTGGTGATATGGTGGCCATTGGCTCGGTGACCCGGCGTAACTACCTGGAGAAACCGGGGCTGCACAAAACCTTGCTGGGCGATGGTCTGGCGACGACAGCGGCCGCATTATTCGGCGGCCCGCCTAACACCACCTATTCAGAGGTGACCGGGGCCGTTACCCTGACCCGGGCGTTCAATCCTCACTATATGGTGGTGGCCGCGGTGCTGGCCATATCGCTGGCGTTTATCGCCAAGCTGGGGGCGCTGCTGCAAACCATCCCCGGCCCTGTCATGGGGGGAATCATGACCCTGCTGTTTGGCTCCATTGCGGTCGTGGGCATGAACACGCTGGTCAGGGCAGGGCATTCGTTGACCGCGCCACGCAACCTGGTCGTTGTGTCGTTGATCCTTGTCTTTGGTATCGGCGGCATGCAGGTGGGTAATGGTCAGTTTACGCTGCAAGGCGTGAGCCTGGCGGCGCTTGTGGGTATCGTGTTGAACTGGGCGTTGCCGGACGAGCCAGCAGATGAAGCTGATCACACCCATTAACCTTTTTTCATTGGGAGCCAAGCGCTTATGCCGTTAGACCCATCGCTACCCTTTCCCGTGCTGGGAATTGCGGCCTGGAGCGGGACGGGGAAGACGACGCTGCTGGAGCAGTTGTTACCTCGGCTGCGGGCAGAGGGTATCCAGGTGGCGGTGATCAAGCACGCCCATCATCGGTTTGATATCGATCAGCCGGGAAAAGATAGCTATAAGCTACGTAGTGCAGGCGCAGCCCCCATGCTGATTGCATCGCGCCAACGCCTGGCGCTGATGCAGGAAACGCCAGACGGCGAAGAGCCGGACCTGAATCAGTTGCTGGCAATGGTAGCCGTGCATAAGCCTGACCTGGTGCTGGTTGAAGGCTTCAAGGCCTGGCCCCTGGCCAAGCTGGTGCTTTATCGTGAGGGGATCGGCGATGCGGAAATTCTGCATAGCCAGGGCGTCGAAGCCGTCGCGCTTCAGGGGGAGCCTCCCGTCGCGCTGCCGACCGCAACGACGCAACTGGCACTTGATGATATCGACGCGATTACACGCTGGATAATCGGTTGGATGGCGGGCCAACGGCTCGATGATGTTTCACGCACTGATAGGTGACTCCATGCAGTTAACGCATCTCAATAGCCGCGGCGAAGCCCGCATGGTGGATGTTGCAGATAAGCAGGAAACGCGCCGGGAAGCGGTGGCTTCCGGGCGTATTGTGATGCAACCCGCTACCCTGAAGCAGTTGAGCGAGGGGGCTTTACCCAAGGGTGATGTGTTGGCCACCGCCCGTATCGCGGGCATCCAGGCGGCAAAGCGCACCCATGAATTGATCCCGCTGTGCCACTCGCTGGCACTTTCCAAAGTGGCCATAGAATTTGATGTTGACCCCGATGAAAGCTGTGTCCATGTGACCGCGAGCTGCCGCCTGAATGGCCGCACGGGGGTCGAAATGGAAGCCTTGACGGCTGTCTCCGTGGCCTGTCTAACGCTTTACGATATGTGCAAGGCAGTCGACAAAACCATGCGTATCGACGCGGTACAGCTGGACAGCAAGCGCGGCGGTCAGCGGGGCGAGTACCAGCGCGAAATGGCACCTGAACCGGCGACGCCGATCGTGACAGGCCAGGGGGCGGCGGGCGAAGTGAGCCTTGGAGGGCGCTGTCATTCGCCCTGCGTGCTGGTCAAGTTTCTTGCCGAGCTGCGCGAGCAGTTGGGTGAAAACGAGCGGGTGGTGACTTTCGATCAGCTCGAAAGTCGCGATATCGCGGGCCTCAAGGTTGCGCTGGCGGCTCAGGACGAACGTTTTCAGCTGTTGCAGGACCAGCGTACGCTATGCGCCATCAACCAGGTCATGGCCAATGATGACGCGCGAATTACCGACGATGACGAGGTTGCTTTCTTTCCGCCGGTCACCGGGGGCTAGACATGGACATTACCATTCGCGTTCAAGAGGCACCTTTCGACATGGCCTATGGCTATGAGGCCAGTATTGCGGGCCGCACGGATATTGGCGGCGTCGTTAGCTTTACCGGCCTGGTGCGTGATTTCAACGAAACGCCCGATGTCACGGGGTTAACCCTGGAACATTACCCAGGCATGACCGAGTCAACCTTGCAGCGTATTGCGGAAGAGGCGGGAGAGCGCTGGACGCTGAGCGCCGTCACGATTATTCATCGTGTCGGCCACATGCGTCCCGGCGATGCCATCGTCAGAGTGCTGGTGGCGAGTGCCCACCGTCGCGAAGCCTTCGAAGCCTGCGATTTCATCATGGACTGGCTCAAGACCCGGGCACCGTTCTGGAAGAAAGAGCATGGTCGCCACGGCGATTACTGGGTCAAGGAACGCCATTCGGATATCGAGGATGCCGCCCGCTGGTAACCCTCTGGCATTGGCGGGCGTGGCGAGGCTATTCGTCAGCCATTGTCGCTGGCAGCTCGCTGGCCATGATCTGCAGATGAACTTCAGGTAAATGCTGTAGCCGTTCTGCCAGCCAGGCAATCAGGCGGGGCTGGAGGCCCAGCCGCAGGTCCGCCAGGGTGTCTGCATGGAGTTCGGCAAGCTGATCATCCAGCCATTCACTGAAGCTGTCTTCGTCGAAAGAACTGGCACTGGTATTATCCAGCATCAACCGCCCGACGCGCGTCCATCCGGTCTGGGTGGCCGTCACCGGTAGCGCCAGATAGAGGCTGCCCCGTCGAGGGAGGGTGCTGTTTTCACTCTCCAGCCCAGGGTGGGGCACCACGCTGTTCTGACTGACGATGCACGGCGGTTGCGGGTAGTGCTGCTCGTGATGCAGCCCTTGCGGATCGAAGCGGATCAAGTCGCCATTGACCGGCGCCAAGGGCGCTTGAATGCCCAGCGACGCCGCCAGCTGCTGGTGGGCCTGTTGATGAAGGCTCTCACCATGAACCGGCAACAGGTGGCTTGGCGTCAGCCATTGATAAAAGCGGGTGATTTCGTCCTGTGCCGGATGCCCGGTCGCGTGAAGCTGCGGGTGACTGAACTCATCGAAGAGCTTGACGCCCAACTGCTGCAGGCGCTTTTTCAACTGTTCGATGGGGCGCTCGTTACCCGGAATGGCTTTGGCGGAAAAAATCACGTTGTCACCGGGCTGTAAGTCCACGTGAGGATGACGCCCCTGGGCAAGTCGCTGCAGGGCGGCGCGCGGCTCGCCTTGGCTGCCGGTGGCAATGACCACGACTTCATCCGGCGGCAAATACCCCAGATCGTGAGCGGGCACCACGGCGGGAAAATCGTCCAGATAACCGAGGCCGCGTGCGACACCCACCATGCGCTCCATCGAGCGCCCCATCAGGCTGACGCGCCGACCACACTGGTAAGCTGCGCGGCCAATCGCCAACACGCGGGCCAGATTACTGGCGAAGCAGGAAACAATGACGCGCCCTTCGCAGCCAGCGAGTGTTTCAACAAGCGCTCTTGCGACATCGCCTTCGCTGCCCGAGTGGCCGGGTATAGGGGCGTTGGTGGAATCCCCCACGACCAGGTCAACCGGCGCCAATGCCTTGAACTGCGCCTGATTGATCGGCGCGCCGATAATCGGTTCAGGATCAAGCTTCCAGTCCCCGCTATGCAATACCCGGTAGCGGCCTGCCATGACCATCAGCGAGCAGCTCTCGGGTATCGAGTGCGGAACCGCCAGGTAGCGCAGGGTGAAGGGGCCGCTTTCCAATGCCTCACCGGGTTCGACTACGTGAATGGCAGCGCTGCTTAGTTGATGTTCGGCAAACTTAAGACGCAGCAGGCCGGCCGCCAGCGGCGTCGCATAGATGGGGCACTGCCAGTGGGGCCAGAGCCAGGCGACCGCTCCAATGTGGTCTTCATGGCCGTGGGTGATGTAGAGCGCTTGCGGTGCAATGCCCAGGGCTTTGGGGGTTTCCAGGTTGGGCACCTGCAACGGCGCATTGGGTAAATCCTGGCGGATCATCATGCCGCAATCCACGGCGACCCAGTGGTCTTCGTATCCATAAAGCGTCAGGTTCATGCCAATTTCCCCGCAGCCGCCTAACGGCAGGAGGCGTAAGGGAGGGCGACGACGGGGACGAATATGAACGCGCGGTGGATGCATCAGAGTAATAAAGCCTAGAAAGTAATTGGTTAACTATACGGGATGGGGCGGGCGGCTAACAATCACTGCCGTTGCGGGCGGTGATTGCGGGCGCTGCATTCTGTACACTAGACGTTTGTTTAATGCCAATGGACGGCCTGATCATCGCCGCCCGGCAACTGTGAACGGCAACTTTGAAGAGTAATGACTATGTCGCATTTTTATCGTCTGGTGGTGTCCTGCCCGGACCAGGTGGGGATCGTCGCGAAGGTTTCGAGTTTTATCGCGGATCAGGGCGGGTCGATCACCGAGGCCAGCCAGCATTCCGATCTGGAAACCGGGCGTTTTTTCATGCGCTACGAAATATTGGCGGATTCGCTGGGTATGTCGGCAGAGGCGTTACGTTCAGCCTTCGAGCCGGTGGCGGAGCGGTTCGACATGCAGTGGGCACTGGTCGATACTCAGAAACGCCAGCGTGTTGTTCTGATGGTCTCACGAGAATCCCACTGCCTGGTCGATCTGCTTTACCGCTGGCAGGTGGGGGAGCTGGACTGCGATATCGTGGGCGTTATTTCCAACCATGATGACATGCGTTCGTTAACCGAGTGGTATGGAATTCCGTATCACCATGTGCCGGTGGATCCAGCGGACAAGACAGCGGCCTTTGAGCAGGTGCAGGCGCATATTGACGATGCCCGGGCCGATAGTATCGTGCTTGCGCGCTACATGCAGATTCTCCCGCCGGCGTTATGTGAACGCTACGCGGGGCAGGTCATCAATATCCACCACAGCTTTCTGCCGTCTTTTGCTGGCGCCAAGCCTTACCACCAGGCTTATCAGCGTGGCGTCAAGCTGATAGGTGCCACCTGCCATTATGTGACGCAGGAGCTGGATGCAGGGCCCATCATCGAGCAGGACATCCACCGGGTCAGTCACTGTCACACGCCGACCGATCTGGTACGTTTTGGCCGTGATGTGGAAAAAGCCGTTCTCGCTCGCGGCCTTCGCTGGCACCTGGAAGACCGCGTGCTGGTGCACGGCAATAAAACCATCGTGTTCAGCTAGCCGAGCGACTGGCCATTGCCCCCGCGGATGACGCCGACCCCAACCCCTTCAATATCGAGCGGTTGGGTACGTAAATCGATATTGATCGGATCGAAATCGGGGTTTTCCGCAATGAGCGTGACCTGGTGGCCCTCGCGTTTGAAACGCTTGACGGTTACCTCGTCTTCCAGGCGGGCGACAACAATCTGGCCATCGCGGACGCGCTGGGTACGATGCACGGCAAGCAGGTCGCCTTCGAGAATGCCAACGTTCTGCATCGACAGCCCTCGCACGCGCAGCAGGTAATCGGCCCTGGGCGTGAAGTAGTCGGCGGGCAGGGGGCAGTAGCGATCAATGTGCTCAGCGGCGAGAATGGGGCTCCCCGCTGCGACCTCGCCAATAATTGGCAGGCCGCTGGCAGCGTCTGAGGCTGGCAGAGCGTCTGGCGTTTCCTGGGGCTCCTGGTTGGGCAGGCGTATGCCACGAGACGTATTGCGAATAATGCGAATGACACCTTTGCGCTCGAGGGCGCGCAAATGCTCTTCTGCCGCATTGGGTGAGCGGAACCCCAGCGCCTTGGCTATTTCAGCCCGAGTGGGCGGATAGCCGAGCTCACCCATGGTCTTGACAATAAAGTCGAACACATTTTGTTGGCGAACGGTTAATGGCCGCGACATACCAGCCTCCAGATTGAATAAGTGAGCAAGACTGCGTTTCTGTTGACCTATCCGACGTGGTTAACAGTGCGTAATTAACAGTATGTGGTTAAGTATACAGCATGTTCTCCTGTCCAGTATATCTTTGAGGTAAGTCAGCTAACAAATTGATGTATATAGAGATGCGAGGTCACGATGGGGACGGGGCAGGTGCTCAGGTAAACGTTGAGAGGTAACAACCGATAACGTAGTATCCTAGTTTGTTTAAAACATCCGTTTTTTATGGCCCGCTTTTTTGGCCCGTTTTAGGAGAAGAGCAGCATGGCTCAATCGGATACGGTGACGCGCATTCTGGATACCGCTGAAGTGCTTTTTGCCGAGCGCGGCTTTGCCGAAACCTCTTTACGCAACATTACCAGCAAGGCACGGGTCAATCTTGCCGCGGTGAACTATCACTTTGGATCCAAGAAAGCACTCATCCAGGCGGTGTTTGCTCGCTATCTGGATCCGTTTTCCCAACGCTTTCATAGCGCCCTGGATGAACTTGAAGCCCGCTACGAGGGTCGTGACATCCCCCTTGAAGTGCTCCTCGAAACCATGGCGACAACCGTGCTGACGGTGCCTGCCGAACGCAATAGCCTCAAAGTCTTCATGCGTTTGCTGGGGCTTGCATACAGCCAGGCACAGGGTCATTTGCGCCGTTATATCCAGCAGCAATACGGCGATGTGTTCAGCCGTTTTACCGAGTTGGTTCGCCGTGCGACACCGGAGCTGCCGGACGCCGAGCGCTTCTGGCGGCTACACTTTATGTTGGGTACCGTTATCTTTACGCTTTCAGGGCTGGATGCGCTGCGCGATATTGCCGAAAAGGATTACCACCAGCACGTGTCGGTCCGCGATCTGGTTCGCCGCCTGCGGCCGGTAGTGGTGGCGGCGATGAACGCGCCGTTACCTGATGAGAAAGGCATTGAGCACCATGCAGACACCGTCGCTCATTGACATGCCGCCCCGGGAGGGGCTGTGGCTGGAAATCGACACCCACTCGCAACGGCTGCGCGCCTGGCAGGGCGATGTGTGTCGTCATGAGTGCGACATTTCCACCGGTCGCCAGGGCCTGGGTAATCAGCAGGGAAGCGGGCAAACGCCGCTGGGCTGGCACTATATTCGTGCCGCCATTGGCGCCGATGCCCCGGAAAACGCTGTCTTCAAAGGACGCCGCTGGACGGGAGAAGTCTTTAACGCCGAGCTGGCGGCCGCGTTTCCCGAGCGAGACTGGATTCTGACTCGCATTCTGTGGCTGTGTGGCCTGGAACCGGGGATAAACCGCGGTGGTCAGGTCGATTCTCAGCGCCGCTATATTTATCTGCATGGTACGCCGCCGGACCAGCCCATGGGGCAGCCCGCTTCCCATGGTTGCGTACGGCTGCGTAATGCCGATCTTCTTTGGCTGTTTGAGCATGCGATACCAGGGACGCCTGTCTGGTTACACGACAGCCGTTGATCGTTGGACTCCTCGCTAATCATCGTCTAGAGTTAGCGCCTTTTTTGGACATCCCGCTATGACACATCCTTTGGGCTCGGTCATGTTGGACCTTGAGGGGACAACGCTGACCGCCGCAGAGAGGCAGTTGCTGAAAGTCCCCGCGGTGGGTGGCGTTATCCTGTTTGGGCGCAATGTCGAAGATGCCCATCAGGTCAGAAAGCTGTGCGGCCAGGTGCGTAAGCTTCGCCCCGACCTGTTGCTGGCAGTGGACCAGGAAGGCGGACGCGTCCAGCGTATCAAGCAAGGACTGACACGCCTGCCACCGATGGCTCGGCTGGGCGATTATTATCAGCAGGATCGTGCGGCGGCCCTGGGGCTTGCTCAGGACACCGGTTGGCTCCTGGGCATGGAAATGGCCGCCTGCGGGCTGGATATCAGCTTTGCTCCGGTACTGGATATCGATAGCGGTTTATCCAGCGTCATCGGCGACCGCAGTTTTGGCTCAAAGGCCCCGCAAGTCAGCGAACTGGGCGGCGCGCTGGTAGCCGGTCTGCATGAAGCCGGTATGGCAGCGATCGGCAAGCATTTTCCCGGTCATGGTGGCGTGGCGGCAGATTCGCATCTCGCCTTGCCCGTTGATGATCGGCCTTTTGAGACGCTCAAACAGCACGATCTGGTGCCTTTCAGCGCCCTGGCCAAAAAGCTTGATGGTGTCATGCCAGCGCATATTGTTTACTCGGCATTTGACAAGCGACCCGCCGGCTTTTCACCCAGTTGGCTGGGGATGCTGCGTCAGTCGCTGGGATTTAAGGGCTGTATCTTTTCCGACGATTTGAGCATGGCGGGTGCCCATGAGGCCGGTGGGCCCCGCGAACGCGCAGCGGCTGCGCTTGCTGCGGGCTGCGACATGTTGCTGGTATGCAATGATCGCGAGGCGGCGCTTGAGGTTGTAGCCGCCGTTCCAACCCCTCAGTCTTTAAGGCCCGGCAAGCTACGCTACAAACGCGCGCGTCCCGATCTGGATGCGCTACCGGCGCTTAGCCGCTGGCGGCGTACGCATGCCCAGCTAGAAGCCATGGCCGCTCATTCACTCAGCAGTTAACGATCGTTTTACCAAGTAGGCTGGAACTTCAATGGCAAAGCTAGACAAAGAAGCGCTCGCATCCCTCGACACCATGCGCGAGCTCATGGACAACGCAGACTGCTTGATTTCCCAGCAGCAGGTGGAGCAGGCGCTGGACCGAATGGCTGAGCAGATCAGCGCGGATCTGGGCGATAAACTACCGGTCTTTTATTGCGTCATGAATGGCGGCTTGATCACCACAGGCCACCTTTTGACCCGGTTGGGCTTTCCGCTTGAGGTCGACTACCTGCACGCCACGCGCTACCGTAACGAAACCCGTGGCGGAGAGCTTTTCTGGCGGGTGTCGCCGGAGATTCCCATGGCCGGTCGGCATGTCGTTATCGTCGACGACATCCTCGATGAAGGCACGACGCTGGCGGCCATTCTGAACTATTGCCAGGAAGCGCAGGCTGCCAGCATTACCACGGCGGTACTGGTCGACAAGCGCCACGACCGCAAGGCAGTGCCCGGGCTGAAGGCTGACTACTGTAGCCTGGAGGTCGCCGACCGATACGTATTTGGCTTTGGTATGGATTACAAGGGGTACTGGCGCAATGCCCCGGGTATCTTCGCGCCCAAGGGCATGTGATCTCATGCGGCCCTAACGGGGTGAAAAGCGCCGCGCCAACCCGGTTTCAGCAATCATGCGGGTGGATATTTCCTCCACGGAGAAGCGTGTGGCGTCGATATAGGGGATGTGCAGGCGGCGGTATAATGCTTCGGCCTGCTCGATCTCCTGCATGCATTGGTCCATGGAGCTGTAGCGACTGTTGGGCCTGCGTTCGTTGCGAATGGCGGCCAGCCGCCTGGCGTCGATTGTCAGGCCAAACAACTTGTGCCGATGGGGGGCAAGAACCCGGGGCAATTTCAGCATGCCGTCTTCGTCCAGGTCGTCTTCCGTGAGGGGGTAGTTGGCGGCGCGAATGCCAAATTGAAGCGCCAGATAGAGCGACGTGGGGGTTTTGCCGCAGCGCGATACCCCGACCAGTATAATATCGGCTTTATCGTACTGGTGGGTGCGTGCGCCATCGTCGTTGTCCAGCGCGAAGTGCACCGAGTGGATGCGGTCCATGTAAACGTCGTCGCTGCCAATCGAGTGCGTTCGCCCCACGCTGTAAGAGGAATGGGTCGCGAGCTCCTGTTCGAGCGGTTCCAGAAAGGTGGAGAAGATATCCACCTTGAAGCCGGCGGCCTTGCGAATCACGTCACGAATTTGCTGATCGACAATGGTGTCGATGATGATCGGCCGTTGGCCGTCCCGAACGGCCGTCGCATCGATGATCTCGGCCAGGGCCTGGGCTTTGTCCAGGGTGTCGATATAGGGCTTGGTCTGCATGTTGATCTCGACATCGCTGAACTGGGCCAACAGGCTTCTTCCCAGGCTCTCTGCGGTGATGCCCGTCCCATCCGAAATGAAAAATGCCGTGCGCTGCATGGTGTTTGCTCTCCTGAACGTTGTGCCTATTGTGGGTCGGGATGACGTCCGGCACAACGGTGCTCGAGTCGCGACTACAACAAAGGTTCAAAAAGGCCGCCTGTTGTAAAAATCCTCCATCGCCTTCGCTATTAGACCAATGGCGAATACACCGGGGCGGTGCTAGGGTGTCCGCATTCATCTCTGGCGGTTGTCATGATCGCTGGCCTATCGAGCGAGGGGGTTGCGTGAACAATTACATTCTATGGTTCGATCAATTGGGTATGGCTGACGTCGAACGCGTGGGTGGCAAAAACGCCTCGCTTGGCGAAATGATCTCCAATTTATCGGGAGCGGGGGTCACGGTGCCAGGTGGCTTTGCCACCACGGCTCATGCCTACCGAGAGTTTCTCGCCCATGAAGGTCTCAACGAGCGTATCAACCAGATGCTGGCGCGGCTGGATGTCGACGATGTCAAAGCATTGGCCGAGGCAGGGAAGACGATCCGTCAGTGGGTGATCGACACGCCGCTGCCCCCGACGTTCGAAAAAGAACTGCGTAGCGCCTACGCGAGCCTTCAGCAGCGTCACCCTGCGTTAAAGGTCGCGGTGCGCAGCTCGGCCACCGCGGAAGACTTGCCCGATGCCTCCTTCGCCGGCCAGCAGGAAACCTTCCTCAATATCGAAGGGTTCGACAACATTAAACGTGCTGTCCACGAAGTGTTCGCGTCACTGTTTAATGACCGGGCCATCTCTTACCGTGTGCATCGCGGCTATGCGCATGAAAATGTCGCGCTATCTGCGGGTGTGCAGAAAATGGTGCGCTCGGAAACGGGTGCGTCGGGTGTCATGTTCACGCTGGATACAGAGTCGGGCTTCCGCGACGCCGTCTTTGTGACGGCTTCCTGGGGGCTGGGTGAAACCGTCGTCCAGGGGGCGGTGAATCCGGACGAGTTCTATGTTCACAAGCCGACCCTGGCCGCGGGGCGGCCCGCCGTGCTGCGCCGTAACCTGGGTTCCAAGCTGATCAAGATGGTCTATACCCAAGATGCCAGCGCAGGCAAGTCGGTCGAGACCATTGACGTGCCGCTAAAGGACCGAGGTCGTTTCTGCCTGAACGATGCCCAGGTGATGTCTCTGGCCCGCCAGGCTGTGACCATCGAGCAGCACTACCAGCGACCCATGGATATCGAGTGGGCGCTGGATGGCGACGACGGTGAGCTCTACATCGTGCAGGCCCGGCCGGAAACCGTGGTCTCCCAGCAGGAAGGCGGCAAACTGGAGCGTTTCCAGCTGCGCGAGAAAGGCCGCACCCTGGTCACCGGCCGCGCCATCGGCCAACGCATCGGCCGTGGTACCGCCAAGGTGGTCATGACGCCAGACGATATGGACAAGATCCATGACGGCGACGTGCTGGTAACCGACATGACCGATCCCGACTGGGAGCCGATCATGAAACGCGCTTCAGCCATCGTGACCAATCGCGGCGGCAGGACCTGCCACGCGGCGATCATTGCCCGTGAACTGGGCATCCCTGCGGTCGTCGGCTGTGGCGATGCCACCACACGATTGAACGAAGGCAGTGACGTCACTGTTTCCTGCGCTGAAGGCGATACCGGGCATGTGTATGAAGGCCTGCTGGATTACGACTGCAAGGTGTCCAACGTCGATACCATGCCCGAAATTCCTTTCAAGATCATGATGAACGTGGGCAACCCCGATCGCGCCTTTGGGTTTGCCAGCCTTCCGCATTCTGGGGTAGGGCTCGCGCGGCTCGAGTTCATCATCAACCGCATGATTGGCGTTCACCCTAAGGCATTGCTGGAGTACGACACCCTGCCGTCTGACCTTCAGCAGGTGATCGACATGCGCACGGCCGGTTATACCGACCCGGTCAGCTTCTACGTCGATAAACTCGTTGAGGGCATTTCGACACTGGCTGCTGCCTATTACCCCCAGCGCGTTATCGTGCGGCTGTCGGATTTCAAATCAAACGAGTACGAGAACCTGATTGGCGGCAAGCTTTACGAGCCCGGTGAAGAGAATCCCATGCTGGGCTTCCGGGGTGCCTCGCGTTATGTTTCGGAGGCGTTCCGCCCTTGTTTCGAGCTGGAATGTCGGGCGCTCAAGCGTGTCCGCGAAGACATGGGGCTCGACAATGTCGAGATCATGGTGCCCTTCGTGCGCACCACGGAAGAAGCCCGGGAAGTGGTCGAGCTGCTGGCGACCAACGGGCTCAAGCGCGGTGACCATGGTCTCAAGGTCATCATGATGTGCGAACTGCCCGCCAATGCGCTGCTGGCCGACGAGTTTCTCGAGCATTTCGATGGTTTCTCGATCGGTTCCAACGACCTGACACAGCTCACCCTTGGGCTTGATCGTGACTCGGGTATCGTGGCGCACCTGTTTGACGAGCGTAACGAAGCCGTCAAGAAGCTACTCTCCATGGCGATTCAGGCCTGCAGGGCCCAGGGCAAGTATGTCGGCATCTGCGGTCAGGGACCCTCTGACCACCCTGACTTTGCCAAGTGGTTGATGGAGCAGGGGATTGATTCGATATCCCTCAACCCGGATGCGGTACTCGAAACCTGGTTCATGCTGGCAGGTGAAACCATCGCTGACTGATCGGCAGCCGGTTTGATGCAACGCGCCCAGCCATTGTGCTGGGCGCTTGGGTTTAATAGGCTACGCTCTAACTTTGGTCTGTATACATTGGCGGAGTCGGTCGTGATGCCCTCGAAAAAAATGCGCTGGCTGCTACCCAGTCTCTTGGTAGTGCCTTTACATGGTTGGGGCTTCGACTATGAAACCCCCTCCATCTCACCCGAAAGCGAATCTGGCTACGAAGAAAAACCTGGCTGGTCTGCCGATTCCTTCGCGGTGGCCGCTGCCAACCCACTGGCCACCGATGCGGGCTACCAGATATTGAAGGCCGGTGGGAACGCGATCGACGCAGCCATCGCCGTCCAGTTGGTGCTGGGACTGGTGGAGCCGCAATCTAGTGGCCTTGGCGGCGGGGCGTTCTTGCTTTATTACGATGGTGATGAGGTGCGCGCGTACGATGGGCGTGAGACGGCCCCCGCCGCCGTGGATGGCGAACTCTTCATGCAGGATGGCGAGCCGTTGGCGTTCATGGATGCCGTGGAGAGCGGCCGGTCGGTCGGTGTGCCGGGAACGCTGCGGCTGATGGAAAAAGCCCATGCGGCTCACGGCAGTCTGCCCTGGGAAGACCTTTTTGTGCCTGCGATGACGCTGGCAGAAGAGGGCTTTGCTGTCAGTGAGCGGCTTCATTCGAGCCTTGCCGATGTTGATGCCCTGCGCGATGACGACCTGGCGCGGGGTTTTTATTATGACTCGGAAGGCGAGCCCATTGCCGTGGGTGAGACCCTCAAAAATCCGGCCCTCGCGGCGCTATTAAAACGTATCGCCGAGGAAGGCAGCGCTGCCTTTTATCAGGGAGACGTTGCCCAGGATATTGTCGATGAGGTCACCCAGCATCCCGCTCGACCCGGCGCGATGACGCTGGATGACCTTGAAGGTTATGACGCCATTATCCGCGATCCTATCTGTACGCCCTGGCAGCAATGGGAGGTCTGTGGTTTCCCGCCGCCATCGTCCGGCCACCTCACGATCATGCAGATCCTTGGCATGCTCGATCAGCAGCCCCTGCTTGAAGCCCCTCTGGACGACGGAGTCACCAGCAGCGGCTGGTTGCACCAGTTTCTGGAAGCCTCCCGGTTAGCGTTTGCCGACCGCAATTACTATATAGCCGACCCTGATTTCGTCGAGGCCCCCGGTGGTGATTGGTCGACAATGCTGGCGCCGGACTATCTCGCCAAGCGCAGCGCGCTGATTGGTAAAGAGAGCATGGGGGGCGATGCCGAACACGGTCGGCCCGGCGATATAGACACTAGCTGGGCGGCGCAGCCGACTCAGCCCGAATACGGTACCAGCCATATCAGCATCGTCGATGCTGAAGGTCGCTCGGTTGCCATGACCACGACCATCGAGCAGGCCTTTGGCTCGCGCATCATGAGCGATGGGGGGACCGACTTGCCGGGCGGCTTTTTGCTCAACAATGAGCTGACCGATTTTTCCTTCGAGCCCGAGCAGGACGGTGAACCCGTGGCCAATCGGGTAGCGCCTGGCAAACGCCCGCGTTCCAGTATGAGCCCCACGCTTATCTTCGATCATGACAGCGGCGAGTTGGTCGGTAGCCTTGGGTCGCCCGGTGGCGCAGCGATCATTCATTACACCGCGCGAACGCTGATAGCACTGCGTGACTGGGGAATGAATGCGCAAACGGCGTTGAACCTGCCCCATGCGGTGACCCTGGGCGACCAGGTCTGGGTTGAGGAAGGCCGTTTCCCGGAGGCCACCCTCGACGCTCTGAGAGAGCGAGGGCATGACATCAGCGAGCGCGAGCTGACCAGCGGGCTTCAGGCGATCATGCGCTTCGAGGATGGCACGCTGTTTGGCGGCGCGGACCCACGCCGGGAGGGCGTGGTGATGGGCGATTGAACGAACCTAGCGCCGGAGCCAGTTGCGTAGCTTCACCAACATCAGTGCGCCGTCGCTCAGCGCGCGACGATCGTTGCGCAAAGCGACCAGCCGTTTGGGATAATCGGTGATGATCGCGTCCACGCCAAGGTCAATGAGCGTGGACATGCGGCTCCGGCTGTTGACCGTCCAGGCATGTACTTCATAGCCATAAAGCTTCGCCAGTTTTATTTCCTGCGTGGTGATACGATTATGGCGAAGGCCCAGGGCGTCAAAAGCACCGCGATCCAGTGTGCCCGGCAAAATCAGCTGGGCGATAAGCGTGACCTTGAGCTCTGGCGCTTGCCGTTTGATGAACGGCAGCAAGCCCGGCGACGTGGTGGCCATGCGCATGCTGTGCATGGCATTCGGGTAGCCGCACAGGGCGAAGGCGGCTATTGGGCTGTCAGCCGATGCCCAGCACTGATAGCGGGCATCGGTCTCTTGCTGTAACTCTCTTAAGACGGCATTGGTGAGCGCCTGACCTTGGCCCGGCAATGGCTTTATGTCGATCATCAGGTCGGCGCGCCCGCGCACCAGTGCCAGCGCATCGTCGAGACCTGGAATGGGCTCCCCCTCATACACATCGCCAAACCAGCTGCCAACGTCGTAGCGCTCGAGTTCCTCGCGCGTCAAGTCCCCGAATGCCTGCTGATCGCCTGTCAGGCGTGCCATGTTGCGGTCGTGATAGAGCATGACCTCCTGGTCGGCTGTCAGGCGGACGTCGATTTCAATGGCGTCGGCACCGTCCACGATCGCCTGATCCACCGCTGCCAGGGTATTTTCCGGGGCGGCCATTGAGCTGCCGCGATGGGCAATGATCGCCACGTCGTCGCGAATGTCGAAGCTTGTCAGTATCCACCAGGCCTGAAGGGCTGCAAAGGCCAGTACGCTGAGCTCCACCGCCCAGGCAAAGCGCCCCGGGTGGGCATTGGCAGGTGGCGCTGGACGTGCCTCGCGGTGGGCCAGTTGAAGGTACAGGCAGGCGGACAAAAGGACATTTACGGCAATGCCCAGAAAGGTGATCGCCAGTGTGATCAGCACATAACCGGTCAAATAGCCCAGCATGGCCGGTACCAGGACGGTTGTATGCTCGGGTAACCACCACAGTAGCGGCGTAAATAAATAATCAAACAGCAGGGTGGTTGCAATCGGCAGCACGATAATCAGTAACAGAACCAATATGACGGCAATGCCAATCGAGCGATGCCAGCCTCGGGTGAGAACGACACTGCGGCGAAGCGCCTGCCACGGCGAATATTCATCCAGGGCCACCAGGGGTAGCGCCAGCAGCCAGCGTAAATAGAGCTTGGCGGCCAGGAACATCCACACCAGCAATAGTGGGGTCGCGCAGGCAACGAAATACCACAATACAGGGGGCTTGATGCGCTGAAGGTAGTAAGGATCGATACCACTCAGCCAAATGTCATACAGCCAGGTCAGGGCGAGCATGAAGGGGGCGAGCAGTAGCAAGTGGCTACCCACCTGCAGAATGACCAGGCCCGTCAGCGCAGGTAATCGCCGACTGCTTAGCCAGAGCGCCTCAAACGCAAGGCGATAGTGATTGTCGCGAGGCCTGGTCGCGACCTGGAGCATGCCGGCCTGCTGCCAGTAAAGCACCACGAAGAACAGTCCAATGCCGATCAACATGCCCAATAAACCCAATGGGCTGAACACGAGCGAGACCAAGTCGTTATTGGTTACGACGCTACGCCGCAACTGGGCGAGCAGGGCACGCATGACCCAGGCGATGGCGGGTAATAAAAGGGCTGAGGCTAGCAGGGTGAAAAATAAATGAAACGCAATCAGCGGACGTAGATGATCGCGTAATGTGCGGGCAAGGGCATAGCCAAGCTGATTCAAAGGCTGCATGGACACAAAAGGGTAATGAGAAGAGACTTTAGGGTGGCAGCAAGCGCCACCCCTGACAAGTCACGCTTGATCAAGCGGAAGTTCGCGATCGGCGATCAGGATGCCGTTATTGTCAGCGTACAGCCAACTGCCCGACGTGATGGTGACGCTTGCAAAGCTTATGGCCACATCGCGCTGTCCTTCCCCACGCTTTTCGCTTTTACGTGGATGACACCCTAGCGCCTGAATGCCGAGGGGCAGGGTGGCGAGGATGTCCACGTCGCGAACGCAACCGTACATCACGACGCCAGCCCAGCCATTCTCGACCGCTTGTTCAGCCAGCATATCGCCGAGCATGGCACAGCGAGGAGAACCTCCCGCATCCACGACAAGGATGGCGCCATCACCTGGTTCAGCGACGGCTTGCTTGACGAGCGAGTTATCTTCAAAACACTTGACTGTGCGTACCGGACCGTAAAATGCATCAACGCCGCCAAAGCTGGCAAAGATGGGTTCCAATACCTGAACGTCTGGAAAGGCATCGCATATATCGGGGGTAATAATTGTCGGCATGGCGAATTCCTGTCTGGTGACTCAGCGTCTAAACATAAGAAAAAACGCCCCGCCCTGTAGAACAGTGGCGGGGCGTTCGTTCATCGGCTCAAAAGAGCGCGAAGCCCTTCTGCGATGGTGCGAGCATCGGCGATGGAGCGGTAGCGTTGAAGCTTACGCTTCTTGAGCCACCGGAATCACGTTTGAGGCGATCTTCTGATACTCCTCAATTTCGTGAAAGTTCATGTAACGATAGATCTCGCCCGCCATGGCGTCAAACTCTCCCATGTAACGGCGGTACTCGTCGACCGTGGGCAGGCGACCTTCGACGGCGGCGACTGCCGCCAGCTCGGCTGACGCAAGGTAGACGTTCGCGCCGTCGCCGAGCCGGTTGGGGAAGTTACGCGTCGAGGTCGACACAACGGTGCTCTTGGCGGCGACGCGCGCCTGGTTGCCCATGCACAGCGAGCAGCCGGGCATCTCCATGCGTGCACCGGCACGGCCGTAGATACCGTAGTAGCCTTCTTCGGTAAGCTGGTGCTGATCCATCTTGGTCGGCGGTGCCAGCCAGAGGCGGGTCTTGAGGCTGCCTGCGGGCTGTTTCTCGAGCAGCTTGCCAGCGGCGCGGAAGTGGCCAATGTTGGTCATGCACGAACCAATAAATACTTCGTCGATTTTCGTGCCGGCAATGTCTGAGAGTAGACGCGCATCGTCGGGATCATTCGGCGCACACAGGACCGGCTCTTTGATTTCGTCGAGGTCGATTTCGATCACTTCGGCGTATTCGGCATCCTTGTCGGCACGCATCAGTTTAGGATCGGCAAGCCAGGCTTCCATCCCTTCGATACGGCGGCTGATGGTGCGCTCATCGCCGTAGCCATTGGCGATCATCCACTTGAGCAAGGTGATGTTCGATTTGAGGTACTCGGTCACGCTCTCATCGGAGAGGGTGATGGTACAACCGGCGGCCGAACGCTCGGCAGAGGCATCGGAAAGCTCGAAGGCTTGCTCGACGGTGAGGTCCTCGAGGCCTTCGATTTCCAGGACGCGACCCGAGAAGGCATTTTTCTTGCCGGACTTCTCGACCGTCAGTAGGCCCTGCTTGATGGCGTACAGCGGAATGGCGTGAACCAGGTCGCGCAAGGTGACGCCAGGCTGGCGTTTGCCCTTGAAGCGCACCAGTACGGATTCCGGCATGTCCAGCGGCATGACACCGGTGGCGGCAGCGAAGGCGACAAGACCCGAGCCTGCCGGGAAGGAAATGCCCAGCGGGAAGCGGGTGTGGGAGTCGCCACCAGTGCCAACGGTATCCGGCAGCAGCATGCGGTTGAGCCAGCTGTGAATGATACCGTCGCCGGGGCGCAGCGAAACGCCGCCACGGTTCATGATGAAGTCCGGCAGGGTGTGGTGCGTATCCACATCCACCGGCTTCGGGTAAGCGGCGGTATGGCAGAACGACTGCATGACCAGATCGGCCTGGAAGCCCAGGCACGCCAGGTCTTTCAGCTCATCGCGCGTCATCGGCCCGGTGGTGTCCTGTGAGCCAACGGTGGTCATCTTGGGTTCGCAGTACATCCCGGGGCGAACGCCGTCCATGCCGCAGGCCTTGCCGACCATTTTCTGGGCCAGGGTAAAGCCTTTGCCGGTGTCGTTGGGCTGCTCGGGCAGACGGAATACGTCCGACGGAGCGAGGCCCAGGGATTCACGTGCCTTGCCCGTCAAGCCACGACCGATGATCAGCGGGATGCGCCCGCCTGCACGGACTTCGTCGAGAATCAGCTGTGTCTTAAGCTCGAAGGTCGTCAGTACCTCGTCAGTCCCATGCTTGCAGACCTTGCCTGCATAGGGGTAGACATCGATGATGTCGCCCATGGCCAGCTTTTCGACATCCATTTCGACCGGTAAAGCGCCGGAGTCTTCCATGGTGTTGAAGAAGATGGGGGCAATTTTACTGCCAAAACAGAACCCGCCTGCGCGCTTGTTAGGCACATGAGGAATGTCATCGCCGAAGAACCACAGCACGGAATTGGTGGCTGACTTGCGCGAAGAACCCGTACCCACAACGTCGCCCACATAAGCCACAGGGAAGCCCTTGGCCTTGACCTCTTCGATCTGCTTGAGCGGACCGGTCTTGCCCGTTTCCACGGGGTCGATGCCATCACGCTCGTTTTTGAGCATGGCATTGGCATGCAAGGGAATATCCGGGCGCGACCAGGCATCCGGTGCGGGTGACAGGTCGTCGGTGTTGGTTTCGCCGGGTACCTTGAAGACGGTCAGGGTGATCTTTTCTTCGAGCGCTGGCTTGGAGAGGAACCACTCGGCGTCGGCCCATGACTGGATAACGTCCTTGGCGACACTGTTACCTGCCTTGGCACGTTGTTCGACATCATGAAAGGCATCGAACATCAGCAGGGTGTGCTTGAGCTGTTCGCCAACTTCACGGGCGAGTTCGTCGTTGTCAAGCAACTCGACCAGGGAGACGATGTTGTAGCCGCCCTGCATGGTGCCAAGCAGCTTGACGGCATGCACTTTATCGATGAGGGGCGATGTGGCTTCGCCTTTGGCGATGGCCGTCAGAAAACCGGCTTTTACGTAAGCCGCTTCGTCAACACCCGGGGGAACGCGGTTGGTAATGAGGTCGAGAATGAACTCTTCTTCGCCAGCCGGGGGCATTTTAAGCAGCTCGATCAGAGCGGCGGTTTGCTCGGCATTCAGGGGCTTGGGGGGAATGCCCTCTGCAGCGCGTTCCTCGACATGTTGGCGGTAAGCTTCAAGCACGTTTGGGGCCCTCTCATCTGCTTTTATGGTGGCGACGGCACGTGGGCTGTGCGCTTCACAGTGCCACCGGATACTGACATACGCTTGACAAACAGCGTTGGTTGGATGGCCGCAATTCTACGTCAAACTGTCGACAATGTTAAGGTGAGTCCGCTGCCATGGCGTTGTACTTTATGCTGATGCGCACGAACAAAGGTGTGAAACGCGCTAGGACCAAACGTTCTGGCATGCTTTACTGGCAAAAAAGCACTCGCTATCGACAGAGGTTGCATAAAGTGTGATTCTCGTAACGCCGCGTTACCATCTGTCGGGTTGATGACCTGCGTCAGGCTGATCAGCTGACCGTACTGGCATATTCGAATTACCCAAGATGTTATAATTGTTGTACAATTATGTGATAGTTATTTAGTGATGGTGTTATGTCGATACAAGTAATCCCTGACAAAGCGGGTCATTCGCTCGATGCGAGTGACCTGTTGCCTGACAGCTTGAATGACTTTCTGGGATGCACGACGCCAGATGCCTGGCTTGTCTGGGCCCTGGAGAATCCCGAAATTCTGCTGATTGACCATGCTCAATGTGAAAAGAAGGCCGCCTCCACGGCGATGAGTCTGCTGTATCGCTATGTGGATCAACCGCTGTTATTGAGCAAGATGTCGCAACTCGCCCGGGAAGAACTGCTGCATTTTGAGCAGGTCGTGAACCTCATGGAAGGCCGGGGGGTAACCTACAGGCACTTGACGGCTTCGCGCTATGCGGAAGGGTTACGACGCCATGTTCGTCCCCAGGACCCTGAGCGATTGATTGATGTGTTGATTATTGGCGCGCTCATCGAAGCACGGAGCTGCGAACGCTTTGCTTGCCTGATTCCCTACCTTGATGAGGAACTGGCGAAGTTCTACCGCACTCTGGTCAAGTCTGAGGGCCGACACTTCGAAGATTACCTGTTGCTTGCCCGGCAGCAGACCGATTACTCGATCGACGAGCGGATCGCGTTCTTTGTTGAATGCGAAGCAGAGCTAATCAGTTCGCCGGATACGGCTTTCCGTTTTCATAGCGGCGTGCCAGCGTAATGTTGCCGTTCGTCCAGACAGGATGTTTACTATGCGCGATGCTCAAAAGTATGACCAACTGACCCTGTTCGGTCATTTTGCCCTGACCCAGGGTGATGATGTGCTGACCCACTTTAGCTACGATAAAGTGAAAGCGTTGCTTGTCTACTTGCTGCTGCATCGGCAACCTGTCAATCGCGCTGCGCTGGCCGAACTGCTGTGGCCGGATCAGGGCCTTTCGTCGGGTCGCACCAACCTTCGACACGCCTTGCATTGTCTGCGTCAATCATTGGGCGAAGATGCAGAACAGGTGCTTAACGTATCGCGTCAGACCATTGCTTTTCAGCTTCCGGCCAATTGGCAGGTCGATCTGCATGAACTGCAAACGCTGCTCGAAGGGCCGCGGGATCTGGCTACCCTGGATGACGTGCTCACCTGTTACCAGGGCGACTTGATCGAGGAATTGCAGCTCGCCAACTGCAGTGATTTCCAGCGCTGGCTGGTTCAGGCGCGCAACGAATGGCGTCAGCGGGTTATCCGCTTTGCCGAGCAGGTGCTGGATAACTATCAGGAAGTCCCTGACGGCCTTCTGGAAACGCTGGTCAGTCGGTTTTCCGGCTATGGCCCTTTCCATGAGCGGTTGGTTAGACAGCTTGCTGAAAAAAAGCAGATGGCGGCAGCCCACGAGCAATACAACAGCTACCTGCAGTTGCTTGCCTTGTCGGGCCAGCAGCCTGAGCCTAGCTTCTTGCAGCTGGCTAGCTACTGGTCCGATGGACACCCGGATGCCCGGGTCATGTCACCCCAAGGCGCCTTTTCGCGAGCGCTTGCCACCGACAGCCAGCCCTTGCGTGAAGATGAGATCGAGCTTCGCCAGCTCTCGGTAATGGCCATTCGGTTGCGGCTCCAGGGGGACTGGCAGGATCGCGCCGCGACGCGTGACTGCCTCGCGCTTCAACTGGAACTACTGCGCTGGCTTGAGCAGCAATGCCATCATTTGGGTGGTTTCTGGTTGCCGGGTGCTACAGGTGGCCTGGGGCTTGCGTGTTTTGGTACCCATGGCCCAGCCCATCAGCTGGCTGAACTGGTCGCGCTTTATGAGCATTGCCGTCAGACGCTCCCCCAAGAGTCTGCCAGGCACTGGACGGGTGAAGGTGAGCTGCCACAGTTCGAACTGGCAGCCGGGCTGCACAGCGGCCGAGTGGTTTATTTGCCGGAGCGGCAACTGGCGGATCCGTTGGGCCAGGTAACGCAGATATCCCTGGAGCTGATGAGCGCGGCCGAAGGCAGCGAGCTGGTCATCTCGCAGGAGTCGAGCCAGCATATGCCACCGGCGCTGGACCTTCAGCCTCGTCTGGTCTCGCGGGTCATGTCCAGCGATGGCCGGGTACGCCAACGAGCGTTGGTACTCGGCCAGAACGAAGGTGGCCGTGATGCACTGCCGCCGAGCCTGGTGGGGCGCGAAACCTCGTTAAGAACCCTGAGAGATGCCCTGGCCCGAGCCGGTATCGGGCTGCGCCAAAGTGTGCTGGTACGCGGCGCTTCGGGCATGGGGAAATCGGCCCTGATGGTTGGCTTTCGTCAGCTTGAGATAAGCCGCGATGCCGCTATTTGCTGGCAGCCCACCACCCGCCTTTCGGTGCTGGAGCCCTATGGCGTCGCGCGGACTCTTCTGTCCTGGTACCTGGATGGGGCCCCGGACCAGGATGCACTGCACGCCCTGCAAACCGATCTGGCTTTCAATACGCTGAGCGATGAGCAGCAATGCTTGCTTGAAGAAGCCCTTGGTGTGCGTAGCGTGCAGGAAGTGTCCCAGTTGACACAGAACGGTGAAGCGGTCGAGCTGGTGGTGATGCTGTTACACCGCTTGATCGAACGGCAGGCGGCCACCCATACACTTGTGCTGATGGTGGATGACCTTCAGTGGTTAGACGAACCCTCGTTCAAGGTACTGTCAGGCCTCCAGGCGAGGTTGCCCATCAACACGGCCTTTATGCTGGTGGCCAGCCATCATGGCCGTGAACCCCTGCCGGTCAAACTGCACTGGGACCAGCAAATCAACCTGGGCCGCCTGGGTGAACTCGAATCCTCTCGGCTGTTATCGCAACTCTCGCGTCGTTACCGTATTCACCTGAGCCCACGGCTGCGTAATCAGATCATCGAACGCTGTGATGGCGTACCGCTGTATTTGCAGGAAATCTGTCGGCGCCTGGATATGGATCGCCGGGAAGGACGGAGCGTCCAGTTTGATGAGTTGCCCAAAGGGTTGCTTGGTCTGTTGGCCAGTCGTATCGACCAGTTGGAAGCGGACCGTGACATTGCTCACATTGCCGCGGTACTGGGCAAACGCTTCCGGCTGGATTTCCTCAGCGAATGCAGTGGCTATGACACAGCGCGTTTGCAGCAGGCGCTGGAGCATATGCGCCAGCTCGAAATCATCGAGCCGGTGGATAACGGTTCAAACGAACACGAGTTCCAGTTCAGCCACCAACTGCTCCAGGAGGCGGCCTATCTTTCCTGCCCCCGGGACGTGCGCGTTACCCTTCATCAGCAGGTGGTGAGCCTGATAGAACAGCGCTTCCCGATGTGGATCAGCCGCCATCCCGGTGATTTTGCCACGCACCTACGGCGAAGCGGTCACTACGCGCGCGGCGCACGTTATTTTGAGCTAGCCGCCCGGGAAGCGCTAAAAGTAAGCGCCAATCGCACCGCGTTGCGCATGGCGGACTTCGGACTGGCCAGCCTGCGCCACGTGGAGCACGAGGTCGAGCGCGAGGTGAGTCTGTTAACGGTGCGCGGGCAGGCGGCCTTTGCGCTCGAGGGGCATGGCTCGCCCACCGCCCACGAAAGTTTCGTGCGTGCGCGTGAGTTGTTGCGCCACTCGGGCGCGGATGCCCTGGAAGACCCTGAAGACCTGGAGCAAATCTTTCTGGTCAAGTGGGGACTGTGGGTAGGACGTAGTCAGCGCTACGCGCATGCCGATGCCTTCGCGCTGGCGTCCACTCTTGGTGACATAGCCGTACGGCTTGACGACCCTCGCTACCAGCGACTGGCTGACTACGCACGTGCGCATTGCGAATACTGGGCGGGGCGTGTTCAGCAGGCCAATGACCATCTGAATGAAATCGACCCGCTCAACTCGCCGATGATGATCGAGTGGCTGCCGTTCTCTGACCATCCGCAGGTAACAGCGGCGTGTTTCCAGGGCTGGGCGCTATGCCTATGTGGCGATTACCAGCGTGCTGAACGACAGGTCTCTGCGGCGATACGGCTCGCGGAAAAGCTGGGCCATCCCGGTACGCTTGCCATGGCGCTACTGTTTGCTGCCTCGCTCTATCGTCAGCTTGGCCATGTGCATTTAGCGGCGCGTCATGCCGAAAAGGCAGCGGCGATGACCGCCACGCCGGATTTACAGCTGTGGCAAATTAGCGCCCAGGGAATTCTGGGTTGGCAGCGCGCACTGGCGGGCGATCACGGCGGGCTGACCCAACTGCGCGATAGCCTGGACCAGATGGCGGAGCTTAACGGGCGTGATCGCTTCAAGCGTCCTGTGCTGTGGTATTCGGATGCCTGTATTGCCCTGGGAGAATTGAGTGCCGCGGAAGATTACCTGGATCAGTGCCTGGTGATTGCCAAAGAGAGGTCCACGCTGTTTCTGCCCGAGCTTGCCACCCAGCTTGCCCGGGTACGCATCATGCTCGACCATCCGGCCAATGAAGTGCGTGCGTTGGCCGAGATGGCGATTTCTCAGGCCCGGGAGCACGGTAATCGCCATCAGGAATTGGCAGCACTGGAGTTATGGTTGACGCGCATCGCACCCGACGACGAATCAGCACGGGAGACCTTCCATCGTCTGTTGAGCGACGTTAGTCATAGTGACGCGCCGGTCCTGGTCCGCTGGGTCAGCCTGGTGGATCGTCGCCTGGCCTATCCCGAGCGCCTGGAGAGTTAGCAGCCTGTCGGACTTAACACTGATCTACTGCGAACCCCGGTATTTTGACCAACTTTATTCGATCGATTTCGTTAAATAGCGCGCTATTCGCCTCAATCGATAGATAAATTTGGCTCAAAACCCGTGCTTCTCGCGACGATCGGCCAAGCCCGACAGGCTGCTAGGTGTTATCTTCCAGCCATGTCAGGGTGATCAGTGCTTCTTCCCGCTGCCGTCCGCAGACGGCAGTGTCAAACTGAAACTGCTCGCACACGGCCGGTCGACGGGGATCTCCGAACAGGCGGCATAAATTATGCTCGTCCAGCTGCGCGCAACGCACACCTGCCGGTTTGCCTTCGGGCATGCCTGGAATGGCTGAGCTGATCGACGGCGCAATACAGCATGCCCCGCAGCCTGCCCGGCACTCATCACTCATGGGCTTGCCTTGGCTATCGCGCCTTTATTAAACCCCTCGAATGCGTGCACCGTTGAGGTTTCAAGGCTTTGAGCAGCAAGCTGTTCCGCCAGCCAGTGAGCAATGTTTTCCACCGTTGTGGGGGTAGTCAGGACCGCGCAGCGCTCATCGGGTAGCGTGAGGGTAAAGGTTCCCTGATCCGCTTGATAGCGGCACGTCAGGGCCTGCTTGTCGCGGGCGATAATGTCATTTTCTTCTACCAGGTAGCGATTATCGAGCCAGGCCGCCCACTGCTGTTCGAGTTCATGCTGGCGGGTTCCCCGTTGCCAGATATGCAGGCGTGAGCGATGCCCATGGGCAATGCGCTGGCAGTTGCCCTTATGCAGTTTCAGACCATGACTGTACCCATAGGCAGCGCCTTCGATGGCTTCATCACTGAGACTTAGTTGAACCCGTGTGACGTTTGCCGGCCGCTGCTCAGTGAGCGTCTGGCTTAAACTGGCGGCGACGGCGTCGCGCTCGATGGTGGCAACGGGCAGTAGGGTGAAAGCCTGTTCCGGCCCTTTTACTTCCATGGCATAGGGCGTCGTGGTGCGCACGCACAAGCCTTCCTCGCAGGGGCTGACAGTGACCCCGGAAGCCTCGACAGGTACCAGAAGCGTGTGGTCCAGGCCGCTATCGAGGTGATGCTTGATCCATGGCTTGACCTCGCCAAAATCCAGCAGCATGCCGTCTTTGCCAAGCTCGCCTTCAAGCACCGCATCGACTTGCCAGCTAACGCCCTTGAGGCCCTTTTCTGGGCACCACAGCGATGCGTCGATATGGGTGAGTTGATTAACAAATAAGGACATCAGTCAAAGCCTGCGATTTTGTGCGTCTGAAGCGATAAACGCCATTGCGGGTTGGCTAAACAATAGGCCGTGGTACGCGCGACAGTGTCGTCGTCGTGAGCGTCTAAAGGGGAAAGGTCCATTGGCTGAAGAAAAAAGTGGCGAAAGTCGAGCTTCGCAAATGCCTCGGGCGGTGCCTCGGTCTGGGGATAGACCAGCTTGAGTTCGTCGCCCTGATCAATCACCAGCGGGTTCTTGCCCTTGGGGCTCACGCACAGCCAGTCAATCCCGGCGGGAGGGGTGAGCGTCCCATTGGTTTCAACCGCTACTTCAAACCCCACGCTGTGCAGCGTGGCGATCAGTGCCGGATCAAGCTGCAGTAGCGGCTCGCCCCCCGTAAATACGACGTAAGGAATGGCACGGCCAGCGTCACTGGGCCACAGCGCGCTGATGTGCTCGGCCAGGGCGTCGGGTGTTTCGAAACGGCCTCCGCCTTGGCCATCGGTGCCGACAAAATCGGTATCACAGAAGGTACACCGGGCGGTTGCCCGGTCCCGTTCGCGACCGCTCCATAGATTGCAGCCGCTGAAACGGCAAAAGACACTGGCCCGGCCGGCCTGGGCGCCTTCCCCCTGCAGCGTGTAGAAGGCTTCTTTTACCTGATACATCAGCGTGCCTCCTGTTGTGAGGCACAGGGGTGTGAGGTATAGGGGAGTGGGTCGGTCACGCCATTCGCCGCAAAGGCGGCTAGCCGTTCGCGGCAGCTTCCGCACTGCCCACAGGCCAGTTCGCCTCCTTCATAGCAGGTCCAGGTGTTTCGGTAGTCAAGCCCCATTGCCAGGCCTTGCCGAAGGATGTCGGCCTTGCTGGCATGCAGGTAGGGGGCATGTACCTTGACGGGGGAGAAGTTGGCAATTTGTGCGACCTGATCCATGGCCTCCACAAAAGCCGGGCGGCAGTCGGGGTAGAGGACGTGGTCACCGCCATGGGCACCGTAGTCAACGCGCTCTGCGCCGATGTTGACAGCGTTCGCAATAGCCAGGGACAACAATATCATGTTGCGGTTAGGGACCACGGTCGCCGCCATATTGTCGCCGTCGTAATCGCCCTGGGGCATTGCCTGGTCAGTGTTGGTCAATGCTGAATTATCAATCAGCGAGTGAATCGCCCGGATATCCACGACCTGGTGGGGGACATTCAAGTGTTGGCATACCTGGCGGGCAGCATCGAGTTCACGGGCGTGGCGCTGGCCGTAATGAAATGACAGCGCATGAACGTGATAACCTTCGTTTAGCGCCCGGTGGAGAAGGGTGAACGAGTCCATGCCGCCGGAATATATCACCACGGCGGTGGCTCCATGCGGAGCTTGGGAAATTGACATGATAAGCACTCTTATGCCGGAGAATTTATTGATCGTAGCGTGAAGAAAGCTGCTACTGTGTTCCGGGGTCCGGTCCGGAAGGTTGCAAGTGTACGCAATCGAGGTGTTTCTGGCTAGCGCCAGCATGCTCACAATATGGGCTGAAAGTGCTACGCTAGGGGCTTCATTCAAGGGGTTTTATATGGCCACTATTGAACATAGCGCCATCGTCAGGGCCGCGCCCGAACGGGTATTCGCGCTGTTAAGGCGCGTCGAGGACTTTGCCGACTATTCGGACCTGATCAGCGATATCGAATCGCTAGGCGACGAACGCTATCGCTGGCATGTTCGTGCACTGAGCATGGACTGGACATTTGACGTAGTGGTGACCGAGGTTAAATCGCCGGATGTGCTCGCCTGGGAATCGGTCAATGGGGTCAAAAACCAGGGGCGCTATCGTTTGCGTGAAGTGCCGGAAGGCACAGAAGTGGCGCTGACGCTGAGCTATGAAATAGGTAACCGTTTCATGGCAAAGGCCGTGAACAAGGCGGCAACACCGCTGGTGGGCAAGGTGAGTCGGCAGATTCTCGAGCGGGTTGAAGCGCGTCTGCAGGGATGAGTGGCGCGGTGCTCAGGTAGCGCCCATTCGCCGATGCCATGCAGGGCGCCCGGAAACGCCCCTGCATTGACATTGACGCGGCTGGTTTACGCTGGCTTGTGCATGGATGCATCAAGGTGGTCGACGACTTCCGCCCAGTCGGCATCTTCCTCGACGGCTTCCTTGAGAAACTCTGCCTGCCCTTCATTCCAGCAGGGGGCGTCGGCCAGCGGCATTGTCTCGGGAAGAGGCGCGTGGCGTTGAATGAATCGCTCAATCGAGGCTGCGTCAGATGCAAGGCCCAACTGTTCGAACAGCTCGCTGAAATAATGAACCGGCTTTTCCATAGAGGTTATTCCTGTTGATCCGTCGAGTGTGCTGTCACTCTCACTCTAGCGTTAAACGCCGTGATTGCCAGGCGCATATTTAACGTTCGCCAACCAGGGAGCTCAGGAAACGACGGCGACGATCCTCTTCCGGGATCGGCTGGGCGAGCAGGTGCACAAGCTTGCCAAAGGCGGCTTCCGGGGTCATGTCGTCGCCGGATAACACGCCAGCGTCGAGAAGCCCTTTGCCGGCAGCATAAGTGCCCAAATGAACGCTGCCTTGAGGGCACTGGCTGATGGCGGCCAGCATCTTGCCCTCGCCGCTGGCCTTGGCCAGAACGGCGAAAAGCGCCGGGTCATCGGGCAGATTGCCCGCCCCCCAGAGCTGAAGGAGGCCACCTTTAACACGCGGGTCCTCCAGCCAGGACGCTAGCTGCCAGGCGGTGATGCCCGGCCAGAGCGCTAATCGAACAATGGCACCATCGCTCACCGAGGTGTAATCGGGCAGCTCGAACCTTGGGGCGCCACGTTGCTGATCCGCCAAACCGCGACCGGGGTAATGGACAACATGTTCTCCCTTGCGCTCGCCGAGCTGCGGATAGTTGGGGCTGGTAAACGCATCCACCGCCTCACTGTGCTGCTTGGTTGCGCGAACACCGCGAAGTAACTTGCCGTGAAAGTAAATCGCCACTTCCTTTGCGTGAGGTTGTTCAGCACAGCGTAGCGCCCAATATAAGTTGTCGAGGGCATCGCTGCCGGGCGCTTCCAGAGGTTGCATGGAACCGGTGAGAATCACCGGCCGGTCAATGCCCTGCAGTTGATAGGCGAGGCTGGCTGCTGTCCAACTGAGTGTATCGGTGCCGTGAATGACCACGAATCCCTGGTAATCGCTCAGTCGCTTGGCGATATCATGGGCAAGCTGCGACCAGTTGTCAGGTGTGGCGGAACTCGAGTCGATCAACTGCGGATAGCTTAACACCTCAAAACTTGGCAAGGCCTGCTGCTGAAGAAGGGGCAGTTGGTTAAACGCTTTGGCCAGCCGCGATTCAATGTTGCCCGACGGGGTCAACCCTTGGTCGCCTGGGCACATACCAAGCGTGCCGCCAGTATAAATAATCAGCAGGCGAGGGTGGGCCATCACGGTGTCTCCTTATGTAAGCGATCTGCCAGTCCGCTATTGTGCACGACAAGCTGCCCCGAGCTATCGTCGAGGCAGCGTTGTCGCCCGGCAAGCATTGCAAAGCCGCCGCACACTGCCAGCAGGGCAATCAGCAGCCAGGCGATCTGGGCGCCGGTGGCACCGTGTTGCAGCAATAAGCCCACCCCGAATGGGCCAAGTGCGGCGATGGTATAGCCGCCGCCTTGTACCAGCCCGGACAGCTGGCCGGACAGGCGGGCATTCGCCGTGCGCAATACCAACAGGCTGAGTGCCAGGCTGAAGCTTCCTCCCTGGCCCAGGCCGAGAAGCACGGCGCCGGGCCATTGCCACGACAATGGAGCAATCAGCAGCATCGATAGCCCGCAGGCGGTGCACAGCAAGACGCAAAGCAGTGCCGGGCGCTGGTCACGTCCCAGGCGTGCAAGCCAGGGGGCACTGAGCGCTGAGACAAGCTGACAAAGAATGGAAATGGCCATGGTCCACCCCGCCGAGGTTTCATCATATCCGCGATATACCAACAGTGTAGGCAGCCATCCAAAGACGATGTAGGCCATTGATGACTGAATACCCATGAAGAGCATGACGTACCAGGTCAGCGGTTGACCGAGAAGCTTGAGTGCACCGGCTTGCGGGAGCGAGGCTGGTGAGGAGGTAGTCGACGTCCTGGGCATGTAAATGACCCATAGAACCAGGGCGGCCAGGGCGAGTAGCGCCCAGCTCATCAAACTGGCCTGCCAACTGCCAAGGTAGTGGGTTAACGGCACGCTTAACCCTGCGCCGAGTGCACCACCCAGGCACAGCGCCATGGTATAGAGGCCGGTGAGGAGGTCGGCGCTTTGGGGCAACTGGCGTTTGACCAGTGCGGGAAGCAGAGTGCCCGCAAGCCCAATGGCCGCGCCGGAAAGCGCTGACCCCAGAAAAAGAACGCCAGGGAGGGGCAAGCCACGTATTATCAGGCCCGTCATTAGCAGCCCCAGGGCAGCACTCAAGGCTCGCTCGCTTCCGATACGCTGGGCAAGCACCGGGGCGAGCGGTGCGGAAAGCCCCAGAAAAAGCACCGGTAGCGTGGTCAGCACGCCCGCTGCAGCCGCCGATAGTCCGGCAACTTCCTGCAGCCGGTTGAGTAATGGCGCGACCGATGACATCGCAGGGCGGAGGTTAAGCCCGACGATGACCATGAGTGCAATGAATACGGTGTGGCGTGCCCTCATAAATACGTCTTATTCTAGCAATACGCTTATTTTAGAAATACGTCTTATTTTAAATAGGGGCGCAAGTCTCCGCGGACGGCATCCAGCAGCGTGATGAAGTGATAATCCTCGGGCGCGTCCAGGCAATCGACCCTTACACTGGTCCGCATCCCTTTGTCCACCTGCACCTGTTCAAAAATTTCTAGGGTCAGCTTGCGGGCCGGTTTATCGCCGGGTGCCAGGGTGCCATCTTCAAGCGTAAAGGTTTCGACCAGCGTGACTCTCACGCGAGTGCTGTTGCCTTCGCTGAGTACCCGGCGAACGAACAGCCAGCCTTCGCAGGGCAGTGCATGCTGATCATCCCGCTTGCGTAAAAACAGGGTGCGGTAGCAGGCACCTTCCGTTGAGGCTTTCTCCGCCATGCTGCGATACGCTTCGACGACTTGTTTCGACGTGGCTCGGGCATCTTCCAGGCGTTGCACAACGCCAAAGTGCTCGCGGCTTAATTGGTCTTGCCGCTGAAAGGTTTGCCACTGACGGTATTGTTCAATGAGTTGGGACGACGCCATGATCACTCCGTGAAAACAGGTGCTTGATTAATAGCCTGATAGTCGCGCTACCATCACATGTTCAGATAAGCCTGACTAGCGGCGAGCACGACGCTTGGGCGCCGCATCGCGGTCACTATGCTGGCTGGGTTTACGTTGACTGCGTGCATTACGCGGTTGCCGACGGCCATTTTCGATAGGCTGTGGGGTGGCGTTCGGGTCCGGTTCAAAACCGGGCTCGACGTGCTTGGTCAGGGTTTGTTTTATCAGCCGCTCAATGCCGCGTAACAGGGCATGCTCATCGACACAGACCAGTGAAATCGCCTCGCCATCACTGCCTGCCCGGCCAGTACGCCCGATACGGTGCACATAATCTTCCGCAACATTGGGCAGTTCAAAGTTGACCACATGGGGCAGTTCGTTGATATCCAGCCCGCGTGCGGCAATATCCGTGGCAACCAATACCTGCAGGTCGCCGCTTTTAAACGCCCCGAGCGCACGTGTGCGAGCGCCCTGGCTCTTGTTGCCATGAATGGCCATGGCGGGGATATCCTGCTTGGATAACTGTTCTGCCAGGCGGTTGGCGCCGTGCTTGGTGCGCGTGAAAACCAGCACTTGAAACCACTGGTGCTGCTTGATGAGATGCGCCAGCAGGTCGCGTTTTTTCTCCCGGTCCACCTGGTATACCGACTGGGCGATTTTGTCTGCCGTGGTATTGCGTGGGGCGACGTCGATAAATGCAGGGTCGTTCAAAAACTGCTGCGCCAGGGTTTGAATCTCGTTGGAGAAAGTGGCGGAAAACAGCAGATTCTGACGCTTGCTGGGGACCAGCTTCAAAAGGCGTTTAATGTCGTGGATAAACCCCATGTCGAGCATGCGGTCGGCTTCATCCAGAACGACAATCTCGACGCTTGACAGGTCAACGTGCCCCTGCTGTTGCAAGTCGAGCAAGCGCCCCGGCGTCGCCACCAGGATATCCAGGCCGCGTTTCAATGCGTCGACCTGGGGTTGCTGGCCGACACCACCAAAAATGATATGCGAACGCAGAGAGAGGTGTTTTCCGTAGGTGGTAACGCTCTCACCCACCTGGGCGGCCAGTTCCCGGGTCGGGGTTAACACCAATGCACGTACCTGGCGTTTGGTGGCGGGCTTGCCTGCCGATAAACGCTGCAGCATGGGGAGTGTAAAACCGGCGGTTTTGCCCGTTCCCGTTTGCGCGCTGGCGAGCAAATCCCGGCCTTGCAACACGACGGGAATCGCCTGTCGTTGAATGGGTGTCGGCTCGCGATACCCTTGGTCGGTGACAGCGCGCAGCAAGTCGGCGTCGAGGCCGAGGTCAGAAAAGTTCATGCGTTCTCCCAGCGGCTGTTTATGCATGCGTATGGCATCGTTAAACAGCGCACTGTTGAATGATTGGAAATGAATAACCGTAATGAATTGAAGATAACAAGGGCCGGTCACTTATGAATTGACGATTGACGTCCTCTGGCGGCATATCAGAAAGCGCATTCATGGCCGGTGACAAGATTCACTCATAACAAACGATCAATTGAGCGACCATCATATCATGCCATGAACCGTCAGTCTGGTGTCTTGGCTTGATGCGCATTGTGTAGCGATGTGACACGCGCAAGTGAAGCGGCAGGCAGGTCAAGTGTTTCAAGGGTGTGAGCAGGGATGGCGAATAGCTGTTCGGGGGTAAAAATGCCACGCTCGAATAGCTGGTTGGTCGTCGCGGGGCCAATGCCATCCAACGCCATCAAACGGTTACCGAACAACGCCGTCCGCTCGGCATGTTTGAGTGACGTTTCGGCGTCGTCGGGTAGCTGACGATAATACGCATCGGCGGAGGCAACAATAAACTGTTCTGTACGAGCCAGCGCGCCTAGGGTAGCACCAGAGGGGGCGTCAGCGGTCAGTATGTGACGTACGCTGATATAGTGCGTCATGGCGCTAATCAGCAACGCCTCACTGGCAGGCGCGTGGATGAGCTTTTCCGCTGTCTCATGGAGCCTGTGAACGGCCTCGAGGGCGTCTTCTGAGTACCGGGCTGTGTCCGTCATGGCCTTTCAACTCCCTTTGTTGATGGCTTAGGGGCGAACAGCCATCGTCGCCTGGGCAATCTGCTCACTGACTTTGTCCCAACTTTTACCCAAGGCACGGACAAGAGCAGGGTAGCCGTCTTCTTCGAGCGGGGTATCGGCATTGAAGGTTTCCATTGCCAGCACTTCGCCCTGCGGATCGATCAGTTGCCACTGCCCGCTGGCGATGGCGCGACCATCCTGGCGCCCCTGAAACTGGTCTACTTCCAAGCGTAGCGTGATTGCCTGGTCGTCGCTAGCAGCGTCGCGCACCACTCGCCATCTGGGCAGCGCCTTTGACAGGCGAGCCCGCATGCCGCGTTCCAGTTGACGGCCAATGGCTTCTGCCCACTGATGGGCGTTTGCTTCCCTCAGGGTAATATCATCGGTTTGCATGACAATACCCTCGACATCCAGATAGTGGGGGAGGCGAGGCGATGTCACCTGGAGGGTGCCTGCGGGGGAGGCTGGCGGGCTGGCTAGTTGCGCGCCCGGCAATACGTAGCGGGTGGCCGGCGTTGATTGGCTGGCGCAGGCACTCAGCAGCAAGGGTACCAATAACATCGCCCCCAGTTTTCCGATCAAATGTCGCATTGTGTATCCTTACTCGCGCGGTGCGCGAGGAATCGGGTCTTCGGTTTCGATACTCTCGAACAGCAGTGCGCGTGGGTTCTCGCTCAGTGTACGAGTCAGCGGCTGGACATCGCGAATGACGCGGTCGAGTCGTTCGACCGTTGACATCAGCTCCTGGTAGGCGGCCGATTCCGGAGACAGGCCTTCCAGCGTGTTCTGCAACTCTTCAAGCGTACGGTTTACGTTGCCGCCGATAGACTGGGTGTCAGGGTCGTTCAGTAGCTGATTCAGGGATTCGCTAACGGCGCGAACTTCCTGAAGCACAGATTCAGATGCTTGTAGATTCTGATCAAGCCCCGTTAATAGCGGCTCGATTTCCAAGCCATTCAGCTTTTCCAGTAAGTCGGTCACCTGTGCCTGAATTTGTGCAAAGCCACCTGACGTTGTGGGGAACACCGTATGCCCCGAGAAAGACTCCGGCACATAGTGAGCGGCCAGATCCTCGCGGAAGTTCAAGTCCACGAACATCGCCCCTGTAAGCAGGTTGCCGCTTTTGAGGGAAGCACGTAAGCCCAGTGTGAACATGCGCTTGAAGCGAGCATCCCACTCGTCAAGATCCACGTCGGCATTCTCGATGCCGAGTCGCTGGGGCTCGATGCGAATCAGCAACGGGATGGCAAACTGTTCCCGTGAATCCGGCTGAGGTGCCATGAAATTCCAGGGGACGGCGGCAACGGTACCCAGCCTAACGCCACGAAACTCAACAGGCGCCCCTTTGGAAAGCCCGCGAACAGTATCGTCGACAAGTAGGACATATTCCAGATAACGGTTAAAGGTACCCTGGCGAGCACTATCTTCATCGGTGTAAAGCTCGAAACGGGTGTTATTGTCAACGGGCTGCCCCATCGGCAGGTCTTCAGGGACGCCAAAGGTGACGCCCCCGCCCAGCAAGGTCTCAATGGAGTCCACGTTGACACGAACGCCGTCGGCATCGAGTCGAAAATCAATGCCGCTGGCACTCCAGAAGCGCGTGCTTTCCGTGACGAGCTGATCATACGGCTCTTCAATGAATACCTGATGGTGCATGGTGCGTGACTCGGCATCAAAGCGGGTTTCCTCGATGCGGCCGACAGTGAAGCCCTGATAGGAAACCGGGTCGCCCACGCGCAATGAATTGCCTAACTGGCTGATAAGGCTGACTCGCAAGCCTGCCACGCCAGCTGGGGCAACAGGCGGGGTGTCCATGACTTCAAATTCGCGTTGAGGTTCGGAGGAAGAACCCGGCTGAAGTTGTATATAGGCCCCCGAAAGCACGGTGCCCAAGCCGCTGATCCCTTCGCGGCCGATTCGCGGTTTGACGACCCAGAAGCGGCTATCCTCGCGCAGCATGGCTTCCGCTTCAGGCTGTATGCGGGCGCGTAAAACGGCTTGGGAAAGGTCGTCGGATAGCTGAACGCTTTGTACGCGGCCGATTTCAACGTTGCGACTGCGTATCAGCGTATTGCCAGCTTCGATCCCCTCGGCGTTCGGCATCGTCAAGGTGATGATGGTGCCCCGGGAGGAATAGTTGTCGTATACCAACCATAAGCCAATGACCAGCGCGACAATGGGTACAATCCAGATGGGCGAAAGCCGTGTCTGGGGGCTGGGCTTGGCACGATGCATTGCCGCTTCGCCCTGTGGTTCGTTGGAGGGCATGTCGTTTTCGTTAGCCATTAATCACTTCCTTACGGGCGTCGCTTTGTCCTGATGATGTCGTTATGGGGGTATCCCAAAGCAAACGTGGGTCAAAGGTCATGGCGGCCAGCATGGTCAGCACGACCACTGCTCCAAAGGCGAGTGCTGCCGGCCCCGGGTTGATCGTCATGAGCGAATCGGCGCGGATGAGCGCTACGAGAATGGCGACGACAAACACATCGACCATCGACCATCGACCGATAAACTCGGTGATCCGGTAAAGCGTTGTTCGCGTTTGTGCTTTGAAGGCGTCGCTACGGTGAGCCACGCTGCATAGCCAGGCCAGCGCGAACAGTTTGCCGACGGGAACAATGATGCTGGCGACAAAAATGACGCCTGCTATCGGCCAGGAGCCGCCTTGAATCAACTCGACAATGCCGCCCACGATCGTCGAAGGGGAGCTATTGCCCAGGCTGGTTGTGGTCATGATGGGAAATACATTGGCCGGGATGTACATGATCGCGGCAGCAGCGAGTAATGCCCAGGTGCGTTGGACGCTATGCGGAAAGCGAGGGTGCAGCCGCTCATGACAGCGCACACAATAATGCTTGCCGTTTGGTGCCAACCGATTGATCAGCCCACAGGTAGGGCAACTGGTAAGCTGCTGGGACGCGGCTGACATGCCTGTTTGTGTACCTTCCGGGGCCAGTGGCTCGCCCTCCAGGGCAAACCACATCCAGTCGGCATCAATCGATTGCACCGTCATCAACAGGAGAAAGGCAAAGGCGCAAAACGCCCAAAACGACAGACCCAGTTCAATATCAGCAAGTCCCGCCACCTTGATCAAGCTAACCAGGGCGCCCACGATAAACACATCGGCCATCATCCAGGGGGTTAAATGGCTCAGTGAACGAGCTGTTGAACGGCTGAATGGCAGTGGGGCGTTGCGTAACAAACCGTATTGCAGCCATAAGGTGCCTATCAAATACACCGCGGGCAGCACCACGATGGTCATGATAACGCCGATAGCCACCAAGGGTTGATGAAAGGCAATCAGCGTGGTTGCCGTTTCGGAAAGCTCGATACGGTTGCTCACCCCGCTATAGCTGAAACTGACAAAGGGGTAGGAGACCGCCAGTAAAAGGGCAATAAGCGATGCCATCGCGAGCGCCATGCTGCGCTGGGCAGGGTAACGATTGCGCTTGACCAGGACATGCGAGCAGCGCGGGCAGCAGGCTTTTTCACCGGATTTGAGGGGCGGTAGCGCCGATACCCAGTCACATTCATGACAGGCGCGCAGGCGTCGCCTTTGAGTGCGGGCCTCAGGCGGTTGCTGGTCAACAAGCGGCGCATTGACCTTCAAGTTGGGGTGTCTGCTTAGCCAGTTCTGTGACAAATGATGATCTCGCTCGCGTGAGTAGGCAAAGCAATACGCTCTCGATTATAAGTCTGTCAAATATTGGGTAAAATTCATCTGATCGTTATCAGGTTGTCGTTGACCTTGAGCGATGAATGAATAATGATCGCCACGCGAATTTACCGCCTCTCCGGCATGGCAGGTCATTCAATGCCCAGGCCATTGCCACCTTGTGAAAATGCCATCCAAAGGAACCTTATGTTACTTGCTCTTATCGCCGTTGTCGTTGGCTTGATACTGCTTATCTGGAGCGCTGAGAAATTTATCGATGGCGCCGCGGCGACGTCTCAATGGCTGGGGCTGTCGCCCCTGTTGATTGGCATGCTGGTGATCGGTTTTGGCACATCGGCTCCCGAGATGATGGTGTCGGTGCTGGCAGCAGTGCAGGGTAACCCGGGGTTGGCCGTGGGTAATGCCTACGGGTCTAATATCGCCAATATTGGCCTGGTGCTGGGGTTTGTTGCGTTATTGGCGCCATTGGCCGTGCACTCGAGCGTCATTCGCAAAGAGATACCGCTGTTACTGGTAGTGATGCTGGTGACCGGGCTGATGCTGTTGGATGGCTGGGTGGCCCGCTGGGAGGCAGTCTGTTTATTGCTGGCACTGGTGGTATTTATCGTTATCAGCGTTGTGCGTTCCAAAGGCCAACAGGACGATGCGCTTGTCTCGGAAGTGGCGGAAACGCTGGATAGCAAACCCATGTCGCGGGGTAAAGCCATCCTCTGGACCCTGGTTGGTCTGGTACTGTTGATTGCCAGCTCACGCCTTTTGGTCTGGGGGGCTGTCGAGATCGCCGTCGCGTTTGGCGTCAGTGATCTGATCATTGGTTTGACCGTTGTGGCGATTGGCACCTCATTACCCGAGCTGGCTTCATCGATTAGCGCACTGCGTCGTAATGAGCACGATATGGTGCTCGGCAATGTCGTGGGCTCGAACCTATTCAACAGCCTTGCTGTGGTTGGGTTGGCAGGCATCATTACACCGATTGAAACCGGTCAGGAGGTGCTTCAGCGTGACTGGGTCGTCATGTTGGTGATGACCGTGCTGATGATGCTGTTCGCATTCTCCTGGAAAGGTCGCCCGCGGCGCATCAACCGCTTTGAGGGCGGTGGTTTATTAGCGCTTTTTATTGCCTATACAGGCTATCTGGTGAGTGTGGTCGTGTTGGCCTGAGGCGTCTGTATAACAGTCGTTATCGCCTGGGGCTTAAAAATTGACCTGCGTCAACGCGACACGGTGAAAACCCAAAACGCATGCCGCATCCATACCTTCTAAGCTGTAAACTCAAGGGGTTGTTGATCAAATAAGCTTAGTGACTACAAATAGAAGAGCGTGATCCAAAGGGACTCACCTAAGCTTGTTTTAAGCCTTTGAGAAAAAGGCACCATGGGACCTTAGGAGGGAGTTATGGAACTTGATCCGCTATTGCTATCGAGACTCCAGTTCGCATTCGTCGTGTGTTTTCACGCCATCTTTCCTGTCTTCACGATCGGGCTGGCGTCCTATATTGCGGTTCTGCACGGGATATTCTACAAAACGGAAAACGACGCCTGGGATCGCCTGGCACAATTCTGGACCAAGATGTTTGCCGTTGTGTTTGGCATGGGGGTCGTGACAGGCATCGTGATGTCGTTTCAGTTCGGTACGAACTGGAGCAACTTCTCTTTCGCTACGTCAAACTTCCTTGGGCCTGTCCTTAGTTACGAAGTGGTGACCGCTTTCTTCCTTGAAGCGGCATTTCTGGGTGTTTTGCTCTTCGGGCGTGGCAAAGTACCAGAAGGGGTGCACCTGTTTGCCGCGATCATGGTGGCGGTGGGCACCTTTATTTCCTCGTTCTGGATCCTTTCCGCCAATAGCTGGATGCAAACCCCAGCAGGCTATGAAATGGTGGATGGACGCTTCCATATCACCTCCTGGATGGCGGCAATCTTCAATCCCTCCTTCTGGTACCGCTTTGTGCATATGGGCATGGCGTCGTTCCTGACCGGTGGCTTTGTGGTGGCAGGTGTCAGCGCCTGGTTCCTCCTGCGTAATCGTGATGTCGAAGCGAATAAAAAAGCCCTTTCAATGTGTCTGTGGCTGTTGCTTTTCCTGGCACCGGCGCAGGCTGTCGTCGGTGATTTTCACGGCCTTAATACGTTGGAGCACCAGCCCACCAAGGTGGCGGCAATGGAGGGGAATTGGGAAACTCAGTCCAATGTGCCACTTTTGCTGTTTGCACTGCCCGATCAGGAAGCTCAGGAAAACCGCTTTGAAATCGGGGTTCCCAGTCTGGCAAGTCTCATTCTGACCCATAGTGCGGACGGCGTAGTCCCGGGTATCAATGAAATGGCACCTGATGAACAGCCCCCTGTGGCGCTTGTTTTCTGGTCGTTTCGTGTGATGGTGGGGATTGGGCTTTTGATGATAGCCGTCGCGACGGTTGGCTTGTTTCTTCGCCGTAGAGGACGTTTCTTCCAGTCGCCGCTCTATCTTAAAACATTGGTAGGTATGATCATTTCCCCTTTCCTGGCCGTGCTGGCCGGCTGGGTGGTCACCGAGTCGGGGCGCGCGCCATGGTTGGTCTACGGTGTCATGACCCATGCTGAAGGGTTAACCCCTTCGCTGACAGGCGGTATGGCGCTGTTTACGCTGCTGGGCTACGTCGCCGTGTATGCCGTCGTGTTCTGGGTGGGTATTTACTACCTTACTCGTGTCGTGCGTAACGGTATGCTGGCGGACTCCATGGAAGTAACCGGCGAAGTCGAGCGAGCCAAACGTCCTTTCTCTGCGGCTCACACGCCTTTCGATAGTGACTATGAGGGAGCAACCAAATGATCAGCCTTGACCTTGCAATAATCTGGGCCGGCATTATTGGCTTCGGCGTTATCATGTACGTAATTATGGACGGCTTCGATCTGGGATTGGGGATACTTTACCCCTTTGCACCGGATGAAGCGTCACGCGATGTGATGATGAACTCAGTCGCACCGGTGTGGGACGGCAACGAAACCTGGTTAGTATTGGGGGGAGCGGGGCTTCTGGGCGCCTTCCCGCTGGTTTACTCCGTGTTCCTGCCGGCGCTTTATATCGGCGTGTTTTTGATGCTGGCGGGATTGATTTTCCGCGGTATCTCATTTGAGTTTCGCTTCAAGTCGAAGAAGAATCGCCATTGGTGGAACCGCGCTTTCTGTGGCGGATCGGCAGTGGCAGCCTTTGCCCAGGGAGCCGTCGTGGGTGCGTATATCCAGGGCTTTGCGGTAGAGGATTTTGTCTACGTAGGTGGAGCGCTCGATTGGCTGACGCCATTTAGCGTGCTGACCGGTCTGGGCTTGATGGCGGGCTATGCCCTGCTGGGCTCGACCTGGCTGATTCTGAAGTCCGAAGGTTATGTGCAGCAGTGGGCCTACCGGATAACCCCGAAACTGTTGCTGGCCGTGCTGGTGGTGTTTGGTATTGTCAGCCTATGGACACCGTTGGTGAGCCCTGAGGTGCGCGACCGTTGGCTCAGTCAGATTCACTTGATCTGGGTGTTCCCCATCCTTGCGATGGTCTGTGCTTATGTGCTTTTCCGCGCTGTTAAGCGCCAGCAAGAAGGCTTGCCGTTTGTCGCTTCGCTTGGCCTGTTCATTTTCACCTACCTGGGTTTGATTGCCAGCAAGTGGCCGGTGATCGTGCCGCCCAACTACACTATCTGGGATGCTTCCTCGGCCCCAGAATCCCAGCTCTTCCTGCTGATCGGCGTGCTGTTTGTCATCCCCATCGTGCTGGCCTACACCGCGTGGACCTACTGGGTCTTCCGTGGCAAGGTGCGTGTCGGAGAGGGCTATCACTAAGCCGATGGCATCTGTTTCCAACCATAATGAGCTTACGCCGCGCCACTGGTTAACCTCGCTTGCGGCATCAGAACGCAGGCGGCTAGCGGGCGCGGCGTTCTTTGGTACCTTGGCTGGCTGCCACACCGTACTGATCGTAACGGGCCTGGCCTGGTTGATCGATCAACTGGTGGTTGACAGCCGGTCGCCAAGTGACTTGACGCCTGTTTTCGCGCTCCTGGCCGTCGCCGTGTTGTTGCGTGCGCTGTGCCAGTGGACCTCAGAACGATTGAGTCTGGATGCCAGCCTTCGCATCAGGCGCAAGGCCCGTGCTCAGCTGCTTGATAAAATCACTGCCTTGGGTCCCGCATGGCTGACATCACAGCAGAGCGGGACCATTGCGGCTCAGGCGGTAGAGCATATTGACGCCTTGGACGGCTATTTTGCGCGCTATCATCCGCAACTGCGGATCACTATGTGGGTGCCGCTCGTCATTCTTGCCGTGGTGGTATGGCTGGATTACCTGGCTGCTGTTTTCCTGCTGCTGGCGGCACCGCTGATTCCGCTGTTTATGGCCCTGGTGGGGATGGGGGCAGAGCGCATGAACCGTGATCAGTTCGCCGCCGTGGCCCGACTGTCAGCGCATTTCATAGATCGAGTGCGCGGTATCACCACGCTTCAGCTGTTTGGTCACACAGAGGCGGCACAGCAGGCGGTCTGGGTGGCCTCAGACCAGTATCGACGTCTCAGCATGCGGACGTTGAAGCTGGCATTCTTGTCCTCGGCGGTGCTTGAATTCTTCTCGTCGGTGGCCATCGCGGTTGTCGCCATGTATGTCGGCTTTGGTCTGCTGGGTTACATCGAGTATGGCCCTGCCCCTTCATTGACGCTGTTCTCCGGCCTGGCGGTGTTGCTACTGGCGCCGGAGTTCTTCCAGCCTTTGCGCACCTTATCCATGCATTATCATGATCGAGCGGCGGCATTGGGCGCCGCAGAGAGCATCGTCAATACCCTCAACGAGCCGCCTGTGATGCGCGACACTTCTCCCTCAACCACCCGAACCGACAATGCGCTGGTGGAGCTTGAGAAGGTTCAGGTCAGCTATCCGGGTCGTGGTGTGGTGATGGGCCCCTTGGATCTCACCCTAAAGCAGGGTGATGTGGTGGCGATAAGCGGAGAGTCGGGTAGCGGTAAGTCGACATTGCTCGGGTTATTGGCAGGGTTCATTGGGCCAAGCGATGGTGTGTGCCGCCATTCAGCGACGAATCAAATCGCGTGGCTGGATCAGCAGCCCTGCCTGTTGCAGGGGAGTCTGGCCGATAATCTGCGCCTGGCGAACCCCCAGGCATCAGAAGATGCGATGCAAGTCGCACTAAGGCGTGCCGGTTTGCTTGATGTGGTGAATGGCCTTCCAGAGGGGCTTGATACCTTGCTTGGCGAGCGCGGTGTCGGTTTATCGGGTGGCCAGGCTCAGCGTTTGGCGCTGGCGCGTGTTTACCTGAGTGGCGCACCATTGATCCTGCTCGATGAGCCGACAGCTAAGCTCGACGAGACAACAGAGCAAGCCGTGGTGGGGGCGTTGATCGACTGGATAAAAGAAGGGCGCACGCTCGTCGTTGCCACCCATCACCCGGCGGTCATTAAAGCGGCGAATCGCCACTTCAAAATGACCCATGGACAGATCGAGGAGATGCCCGTTTGAGGGATATCTATCGCCAATTCTTACCCTGGTTGAGATTGCTTACCCGCCGTCGGCGCGCTTTTATGCTGGGGGCCTTGCTGGCAGGGTTGACGCTTCTGGCCGGTGTCGCACTGTTGGGTCTGTCGGGTTGGTTTATCACCGCCAGTGCGCTAACGGGTATTGCGCTGGCGTTGGGAGTGCCCGCCATTCTGGATGTCTATGTGCCGGGGGGTGGCATTCGCTTCTTTGCGCTACTGCGGACCGTCTCGCGGTATGCCGAGCGTGTTTACAACCACAATAGCGTACTGACATTGCTGGCGGATTTGCGCTTTCGTGTATTTGGTCAATTAACCCGCCTTGATGATTTGACGCTCGGCCGTCAGCGGGCAAGTGATTGGCTGACCCGCCTTACATCCGATATCGACACTCTGGATAATTTTTATCTCCGGGCTTTGATGCCGCCTCTGGTTGCGCTACTGGGTAGCGCCATCATGGTGCTGTTCGTCGCGCTGTGGCTGCCTTACGCGGCCTTGCTGATGGCGGGCGTTCTCGGTGGGCTCTGGCTGGTCACGATAGTGGGCTTTTCCGTCTGGGGTTGGCGGCAAAGCCACCACCATGTTGGTGATCAAGAAGTCTTGCGTCACTTGGTGATTGATCAGGTTCAGGCCAGCGCAGAGTTGACCAGCTATTGCAGCGATCATTGGCATCGAGGCTTTGTCGACGCTCATGAGCAGCAGGTCCTGCACAATCAGCGCCAGGTAGGTAACAAGCAGGCGCTTGGGAGTGCAGTTGTTGCGGCGGTGACGAGTTTGCTGGCGTTAGGGGTGCTTTGGCTGGCGGGGGAGGTGCTGGCGCAAGGCCAGGTTGACGGTCCCATTGTTGTGATGGCCGTGCTGATGGCACTGGGTATCAATGAGGCGTTCAGCGTTCTACCCAATGCGTTTGTTCGTCTGGGAGCGAGCTATGCCGCTGTTGAGCGATTGAACAAGCTGGAGCCGCGTGATTCGTCGAGCGCTACCTTATCTCCCGCTGTCGTGTCGTTAGACGATGGCGTGATCCTCGAAGGCGTGTCGTTGCGTTATCCCCATGCGCTGTCCCAGGCCTTGAGCGACGTTGACTTGCATCTTCCCGCAGGCAAGCGCGCTGTGGTGACCGGCATGTCGGGGGCTGGAAAATCAACCTTGGCGGCACTCATCATGGGGCGGTTGGCGCCCACCCATGGGGTCGTCAAGGTGCTGGGGGAAGCGCCCACATCGTTGTCCGATACACAACGCGCGGCGCATTTGGCAATGCTTACCCAGCACGTGGATCTATTTGATGCCTCCCTGGCCGAGAATTTGCTCATCGCGGACCCATCTGCAAGTGACGAGCGGCTTTGGCAAGTCCTCTCTGACGTGGCCTTGGCCGATTGGGTGGAACGTTTACCCAGGGCGCTCGATACAGAGGTGGGCGAAAAAGGCCAGCAACTTTCTGGGGGGCAAGCCAGGCGGGTTGCATTGGCACGGTTGATGCTGCGTGACCCGCAGGTTGTGATCCTTGATGAGCCTTTTGCAAGCGTCGATGCAGTGACCGCCCAGCACTTGGCGGCTTCGCTTGATCGTTGGCTTGGCAGTAGAACAGTCATCTATTTTATCCATCAAGTCGACCAGCCTGACTTGTTGCCGCATATCGATTACCACTGGCACCTGGATGCAGGTAAGCTTGGCCTTGAAGCTAATTAGACAGGAGTCCTGTATGCACGATTTTTTGCGCCAGCTTCCCAAGGTAGAGCTGCATCTTCACATCGAAGGGTCGCTTGAGCCCGAGCTGATGTTCGCGCTGGCCCAGCGCAATAACATTGACTTGCCGTATGCTTCTGCCCAGGAAGCAAAAGAGGCGTATGACTTTAATGATTTGCAGGCGTTTTTGGACCTTTATTTTCAGGGCATGAACGTGCTTCGTCACGAGGAAGACTTTTACGACCTGGCGATGGACTATTTTCATCGCGCTCGCCGGGAGGGCGTCGTACATGTCGATATGCATTTCGACCCTCAAGCGCATCTGCAAAGAGGTGTGCCGCTGGAAGTGGTCATGGGTGGGCTGCTCAAAGCCAAGCAGGAAGCCGAGGAATCCATGGATTTTTCGGTTGGCATGATCATGGCGTTTTTACGCGACCGTCCGGCAGAGGAAGCCTTGCACGTCCTCGAGCAAGCCGCGCCCTACTGGAAGTTTATCGATGCAATCGGCTTGGACAGTGCGGAACGCGACCATCCGCCATCTGAATTCAAGACACTTTTTGCGCGGGCCAAAGAGATCGGTCTGGTTCGCGTAGCGCATGCAGGCGAAGAGGGACCGGCGGACTATATCATCCAGGCGCTCGATCTTCTGGGGGTGGAGCGTATCGACCATGGCGTGCGCTGCCTTGAAAACCCGGACCTGGTGGAGCGCCTTCGTCGTGAACAGGTCGTCCTGACGGTTTGCCCGTTATCCAATGTGTGTCTAAAAGTCGTTGATGACCTGCGTGAGCATCCTTTGCCCACCTTGCTTCAGAAGGGCCTGAACGTGACCATCAGCTCCGATGATCCTGCTTACTTTGGTGGCGGAATGCTCGCCAATCATGTGGCTTGTGCCGACGCTTTCGGATGGTCTGAAGACGTTTTTGTTCAATTAACCCGAAATGCAATTGACGCCGCTTTCGTATCCGCCGATCGGCGTGCCGACTTATTGGCCCGCTTGGCTACCTGAACGACCATTGGTAAGAAAAGTGTCGCAGCTGGTTGACCTCGCGTAAAAAAAACGTATCATACGCACCACATCGAACGGCGAGGCCTTTCGATCGCTCTTTAATAATGTGATCAGGTAATTCATGTGGGCGCTTGCCGATGAGGGTGATAAATCACCTATTATCAAGGCAAGCGACTCGTCCAAGGTCTTCGGACCTTGAGAGAACGTTTGAAAACCTTGAGCCAAGTTTGGTTCGCTTCTGTCGCCTTCGGGTAGCAGGTAAGAACCGCAATGATTGTAAACTGAAGAGTTTGATCATGGCTCAGATTGAACGCTGGCGGCAGGCCTAACACATGCAAGTCGAGCGGTAACAGGTCCAGCTTGCTGGATGCTGACGAGCGG